>JAHDCZ010000089.1 GCA_020629615.1 Saprospiraceae bacterium | reverse complement strand
GGTGGTTGCTACAGCTCCCATTCCTGGAAGTAAAATTCCCAGTTTTCCTTTTGGTGCTGTTACATTTGGTTTGTTAGTCATAGTACTAGTTTTATAGCCAGTTATTATTTTTATACCATTGTACGGTTTCTTCGATTCCTCGGTCTAAATTGTAATGTGGGTCGAAGTTAAATTCTTTTACGAGACTGCGAATATCACAATTCCAACTCAAGCATTCAAGTTCATTGAGCTTTTCTTTGTTCAAAGCGGGATATTTTCCTACTAAACGACCAATTTTCTCTAAAAAGCTTGCGAGAAACCCGACAAAATTAACTCTAAGTTTAATTTTTAAAGACTTTTTGTTCAAATGTTTTTTGATGAACTGATGTAAGGCTTCCGCCGAATGAAAGTCGCCGTCACTTACAAAATAGGACAGACCTGAGTGATTTTTGGTCGAAGATTGATAAACGACCTTCACTAGATCCGCAATGTAAACGAAACTTAATTTTTGTTTATTGTGTCCAATAAATAATTCTAATCGTTTATTGAGCAATTTAAAAAGCAGTAATAATTCTTTTTCTCTAGGACCATATACAACGGTGGGACGGAAAATAGTATAATTTTCAAATGTGCTATTTGCTAAATACTCTTCAGCCCGTAGTTTACTTTTACCATAATGTGTTACTGGATAGGGTATGGATTGTTCATCTAAGATGGCGGAGCTCTGTTTTTCCGCTGGACCATAAGCTGCGATACTGGACATAAAAATAAATGCAGTTTGAGGGCTGACCCTTTTTATTCCTTCAATTATATGTTGTACATAAACACAATTGACAGTATAGTATTCCTGACGATTGGGAGTTTTTGTAATGCCAGCACAATGAATGATAAGATCAAATTGCTCGGAATGTAGAGTCTGAGTTAATCCGTTTTTATCTTTAAAATCAAGGTAAACGATATTCGTTTCTAGCTCATTGAGGTATTGTAAATTGGATGACTTTCGCACTCCTGCATACATCTTGTGACCTTGTTGGATTCCATATTCGACAAGATGGCTACCAATAAAACCACTGGCTCCTGTGACAAGAATTTTTTGAGCCATCTTTAAAAATTGTGTCGGTAAAGTCGATACCTCTTATAAGGATATCCATTTAAATTTTCCGCCCCTTTATTCATCATAAGATTATTTTCAAGGATCCAAGAAGCTTCTCCTCCTTTGATTTTTCTTCGTTTGGCTTCGGCAATATTTTTGGCATAAAAAATTCCTTCAATTCCTTTGTTTCGGTATTCTTCCAAGATTCCGAGTGCCAGAATACGAACATACTCTGTCTTTTTTTTATTCCAAAGTAATTTAAAGATGGTCCATGGAAGTAGTCTGCCTTTATAAGAATCGATTAGAATTTCGTTAATATTGGGAAGCGTGATCGAAAAGCCTATTATTTCTCCTTTTGCTTCAGCTACGAAACAAAAATCAGGATCGGCCAAGAATTTTAGACCTTCCGCGAGGTGATCAAATTCCTTATCTGTAAATGGAACAAACCCCCAGTTTTTTTCCCAGGCGGCATTGTACACTTTTTTGATTGCTTTAATTTCGCTATTCCAATTTTTAAGGTTTAGACTTCTAACCTTGATTCCTCTTTGATTCAATCTTTTTTCGAGTTGTTCAGATAACTCGAGAGTTCTAGGGGATGCTTTTTCGGTCTCGATCATGTATGCCAGCAGGTCCATATCCTTTTTGAAACCATAATGTTCAAAATGTTTTTGATAGTAGGGTGGATTGTAGGTCATCATCACAATTGGAGGAGTTTCAAATCCTTCGATCAATAGTCCAGCGGTATCATTAGTGCTAAAGTTTGTTGGACCTATCATAGCGTTTAGATTTTCATCCTTGAGCCATTTTTTTGCACTTTTGAATAATGCTTTGGAAATAGCAAAGTCATTTTCAAAATCCAAGAACCCAATAAATCCCACATTGGATTGGTGGTGAGTATTGTAGTTATTGTTTCGAATGGCCGCAATTCTCCCTACAATTTCTTGATCTTGATAAGCCAAAAATAATTGAACTTTTGAGTGCTCAAAAAAGGGGTTTTTGTTAGGGTCGAAGAGTTCTTTCATTCCAATATAGAGTTCTGGAACATAGCAAGGATCATTTTTGTGTAAATGATGAGGATAGTCTATAAATGCTTTTACGCCTTTCGGCGAATGGATTTCTTGGACATTTATACTCATAGCATTGCACTCAATTGAGGAATAATGTTTAATTCCTTTCCCAACTTAGCTAATTTTTCGATGCCGGAACTAATCTGATCTTCCGTATGCGTGGCCATGATTGAAAATCGTATCAATGAAGAAGATTCTGGAACAGCTGGAGATACAATAGGGTTAACAAAAACACCTTCTTCTAACAATCGTTGACTTAGTTTAAAGGTTTTCTGCTTTTCTCCAATATAAATAGGAATTATAGGTGTTTGACTATTTCCAGTTTCAAATCCAAAGTCTCGAAGAAGTTCATGAGCTAGTTGTGTATTACTCCAAAGTTTTTGTAATCGTTCTGGTTGCTCATTTATAATTTCCAAGGCAGCAATTACACTAGCAGCGTTTCCCGGTGCAATACTTGCGCTAAACATAAGCGATCTAGCGTTGTGTTTAAGGAAACTAATCGTATCGCGATCTGAAGCTACAAATCCACCAATTGAAGCCAATGATTTACTAAAGGTGCCCATAATCATATCTATGTCATCGGAGAGGGTAAAATGATCAGCGGTTCCCTTTCCATTAGTTCCAAGAACGCCCAATCCATGAGCATCATCAATGAGGATGTTGGCTTTATATTTTTTGGCCAGTGCGACAATCTCAGGCAAGGGACAAATATCTCCTTCCATACTAAAAACACCGTCTATTGCAATGATTTTAAGTGCATGGATTGGGCATTTGGAAAGCACTTTCTCAAGGGATGCCATGTTGTTATGGTGAAATTTCAATTTTTTAGCGAAGGATAATCGAGCCCCATCCAATAAGCATGCGTGATTTAACTCATCCATGATAATATAGTCATGTCTGCTAGGAATAGAAGATAATATCCCCAGATTGACTTGATAGCCAGTGCTGAAAACCAATGCTTGTTCTTTCCCAACAAAATGTGCTAATTTTTCTTCTAATTCCAGATGTATGTCAAGAGTGCCGTTTAGAAATCTACTTCCGGCACAAGCGGATCCATATTTGTCAATGGCTTTTTTGGCAGCTTCTTTTAATCTCGGGTGATTGGTTAAACCGAGATAACTATTGGAGCCAAACATCAGGATTTCTCTACCTTTGATTTTTACAGTTGTGTCTTGCTCAGATTCGATTGTTCTGAAGTAAGGATACAGTCCTTGTTCTTGCATCTTTTGAGGTACTTGATATGACTTCATTCTATCTCTAAGCATCTGCTTTAACGTTGGGACGCTAAGATAGAGAGAATATTTTTAGTGGAATGTCCTCTTCAAATCACTTTGATTCGATATGTATCGAAATTAATAAGATATTGAATTGAAATAGCGATCAATACATTCGACGAAAGTCGCAAAATACCTAAGCTTATTTCTTAGCCCTCTATTTTTTCAAATTCTCGGGTTGCATGGTTTAATCTCTGAATGGCGGTTATGTTTGCCCAAACGGCGAGAATAGTAAGAGGTAAAGTAAAAATTGTCATCGTTTCAAATAGTGGAAATGGTAACCAGTCAACATCAATTTTATATGATCCTGAGAGAAAACTCGAAGCAATACCACAAAACATAGCGGCGAAACCAACAATCATAACTCGTTCGGGACGTTGCATCGATCCGACAGAACAATCTACGCCAAGACCCTCCGCACGTGCTCGAGTATAGCTTACCATCAACGAACCAATCATAGCAATAAATGCAAACATAGATCCGAAGAAATAATCATTAGAGATCAAATAATAGCAAATACCCATAAACATGATCATCTCGCTATACCGATCCAATACGGAGTCAAAGAGAGCACCTGATTTGCTCGCCGATTCACTCAGACGTGCCAATCGTCCATCTACCATATCCATGAGACCGGCAATAAGAATCGTGAATCCGGCCCATCCCAACCATCGATAATCGGCTCGATTTTGTAATTCTGCGGCATAGACTAAAAATGCAGTAGCCAAAATATTCAGAGCCAACCCAAAGGCGGTAATCATATTTGCAGTAATACCAAACTTAATACAAAAATTTATAAATGGATTGAATACAGCATAAACCAGTGATTGTCCAGCAGTTTTCCATGTAGCCATAATTGCGGTATCTAGTCTAAAATGAGGTTTCGTACATCTAATCTACACATATTCTTGAGAAGTATCGTAAAATTATTATCATTGGGTTCATAAACAAGCACCTTAATAGATTGTTATCCTAGTGATGAAAAATATCAAAATAGCCCTTGTTGAGTATTTTAATACTTTGCCTTTTTATGATGCTTTGTTGCATGATAAATCTATTGATGAAGAGAATTTGTTAAATAGAAATCCTGGAGAATGTGCTGCTTTATTTTATTCCGGTCAAGCCGAATTGGCATTAATTCCAGTTGTTCCTTTTTTGTTAAATGGAAATGCAAAACTCATTACAAACTATTGTATTGGAACAGAGGGTGAAGTGCGTACTGTCTGCCTCATGTCGAAGGTTCCGTTAAACGAGATAAAACATGTTTGTTTGGATAGTCATTCTCGAACTTCAGTACAGTTGTTTCATCTGCTTTCTAAAGGGTTTTGGAACATTTCTCCAGAACATTCGGTAGTGTCTGTTAATGAATTGAATCTACAAGAGCATGATGCGATCTTAATGATCGGTGATAAAGTGTTCAAAAATGAAAACAGATTTCGGTACACTTATGATCTTGGGAAGGAGTGGCTAAAATGGACAGGATTACCCTTTGTTTTTGCGGTTTGGGTATGTAAAAATCATTTGTCTTCTGCCATTGAAGTTCGTTTAAATTCCATTTTTGAAAGATCTTTTGAAAATCTTCCAATACTTCTGAAGGAATACGAACAAGATAATCAGAGTTTTGATCTAGAAAACTATTATGAAAAAAATATAAGCTTCAACTTTGATGAAAAGAAAAAAATGGCCCTAAAGCGTTTTGAAGAATTATGCATTCAATACCTCCCCGAATTTTCAACCAAAGAAACAATGATCGACTAGAATCAAATTAATTTAGGTATTTGTGAATAATGCTGATCATATCTTTTGGAGGTATTTTTTCATTTGGATTATTACGAATTAATGTGACCATGTCACGTACCATATTTTCTTGAAAACCAAGTTTAAATCCATAATGAAAAACAACTTTTTCTTCTTCCACATCTACTTGTTTGTCAATTTTCATCAAGAAGAGTAAATAGTAGAGAATAGACATTCGATCCTGTTCTTTTTCCGGAATTTGAAGATCGATATTTTGAACTGATAGAGAAAGTGATCTTATCTTTTCTTCACCGATACCTATACTTCTTCCAACATGTAGAATATATATCAATTCGGATTCACTGAGTTGATTGTCAGCATAAGAAAGTTTTAAGAGAAGTTTAATTAAATTTTCCTTCTGAGAAAGTGATGAATTTTGTTCGTAACTCACATTAAATCTTTAGCTTGTGATAGAATTTTATGTTTCCATTCGATTCAAAAATCATTAAATTACTTATTTTTTAACTTTTGCATATTAGGAAACGATACTATTTATAAGAATACACATGAAGCGAACAAAAATAGCAGGTATTGGACATTATGTACCAGAAAAGTGTGTCACCAATCAGGATTTAACTCAATACATGGATACCTCTGATGAGTGGATCCAAGAAAGAACAGGAATTAAAGAAAGACGGTATGCAGAAAATCATAAAGAAACAACGTCGACCTTAGGAACAAGAGCTGCTGAGATTGCGATTGAAAATGCGGGAATCGATAAGAATGAGATTGATTTTATCATTTTTGCCACCTTGAGTGCAGATTATTTCTTTCCTGGTTGTGGGGTATTGCTTCAACGAGAACTTGGAATCACAAAAACAGAAATTGGGGCTCTGGATATAAGAAATCAATGTAGTGGATTCATCTATGGACTTTCTGTTGCGGATCAATTCATTCGCTCAGGAATGTATAAAAATATATTGTTGGTAGGCGCTGAGATGCATTCAATGGGATTGGATTTTAGTACAGAAGGTAGGGGAGTAACAGTGATTTTTGGCGATGGTGCGGGTGCGGTAGTATTGCAACCTACAGAAGAGGAAGGCAAAGGTGTACTCACAACTCATCTGCATTCGGATGGGACCAATGCTGAAGAGTTGGCGATGATTAATCCTGGTTCGCATGGAGGTTACCATGGCAACAAGGAGAAATACGGTTTTGAGGATGATGGTCATCCAGGAGGAATCTTTGTCACGCAAAAAATGGTCGATGATAATCTGTTGGCTCCGAATATGAATGGGCAGTTGGTGTTCAAAAAAGCAGTTCAAAAATTTCCAGAAGTAATACATGAAGCGTTAAATGTGACAGGCTTAAAAACTGACGATATTGATTTGTTGATTCCTCATCAGGCCAATTTGCGGATCAGCGCTTTTGTGCAAAAAAGTCTGGGTTTAAAGGATCATCAAGTTTTTAATAATATCCATAAATATGGAAATACCACAGCAGCTTCCATCCCTATCGCAATGAGTGAAGCCTTGCAAGAAGGAAGAATTAAAGAAAATGATTTATTGTGCTTGGCGGCATTTGGAAGTGGCTTTACTTGGGGTAGTGCTTTAATAAGGATGTAAAAGGAAAAGAATGAAATTAGATATATTGGCGATTGGAGTTCATCCTGATGATATTGAATTGAGTTGTTCTGGGACTCTGCTCAAGCATATTGAAAAAGGTTATAAAATTGGACTTTGTGATTTGACGCAAGGAGAATTGGGAACTAGAGGAAGTGGTGGACTTCGATTGAAAGAAGCGGAAACTGCACGTCAGATGATGGGTGCGCTGTGCAGGGATAATTTGGGGATGAAAGATGGCTTCTTTTTGAATACTCAGGAAAATATATTGAAAATTGTAACCGTGATTCGAAAATACAGACCTGAAATTATTTTCGCTAATGCTTTGGAAGACCGTCATCCTGATCACGGCAGGGCCGCTAAATTGGTTGCTGATGCATGTTTTTATTCAGGATTACAAAAAATAGAAGATGGATATGAAAAATGGCGTCCCAAAACACTCTATCATTATATTCAAGATCGCAATTTAGCGGAAGATTTTGTGGTAGATATTACTGATCAGATGAAAAAGAAAATGGAATTGATTGCCTGTTTTAAGAGTCAATTTTTTAACAGTAAAAAGAAGAAGAGTTCTGAACCAAAAACGCCGATCTCCTCAAAATCTTTTTTGGATTTTATTTATGCCAAAAACAAATCTTACGGACGATCTATTCAAGTGGATTATGCGGAGGCGTTCAATAAAAGTAGAACGATCGGAGTGGATGATGTTTTTGATTTAAGGTAATCATAAAATAAAACATATAAAAAAAGGGAAGTTCTAAATTGAAGAACCTCCCTTTTGATATTTTAAAACTAAAGCTTACAGCTTATCACCATCAATAGTACAAGTTTCCATTGGAATTAGGATAGAGTTAGTTCCTGAGTTTCTAACATCAGTAATAACCACTTGACCAGCAACAGTATCATCTGAAGACTCATAAGTAAGACTTCCTCCAACATTCATGTCTAGAGGTGTAGGACCAGCTCCTAAATCGATTGGAACGTTTGTTAACATTGCATCAATAGTAAGAACATCTCCGGCAACAGTTGCTCCAAATGCAACAGGCACACTACCTGTTAATTGCACAGTTACTTCATCCGCCTCTCCGCCGATGGTTTCTGAGATTGTAAAGGTTAACATGTCGTTGTTAAGTAATGTTCCTAAAGTACCATCACACATGAAGTTACCCATGTGGTAATCTCCTAAAAATTTATCACGGTCATAAGTACATGATCCATCATCTTCAGTTGCGTTTTCGTTGTAGTTGTTTGATGCAGGATCAGTACATCCTGTTACCACAGGATCATCTTCTTCACAAGCAGTAAACATAATAACAGAGCATAAGCTCAAAAGCATGAATAATGATTTAAAAGAAATGTTTTTCATCATCTAATAGTTAAAATTAAGTAATAAGTGATTCGATATTATTTGTTAGTATTTTTAAAAGTTGGGCTTGGTCTTCAAAGGGTTTGGCGAAATTAATAAAAAAATCATCGTTTTCCCTCCAAGCGATCTACATAATCAACACTTCCTAAACGAATCTTAACATTCGTTTGTGAATTTCTGAAAAGTTTTTCTTCGATTTTACAGAATATTGGTAATTGATCAATGGAGTATTTTGCCTGTTTGGGAAAATCAATTTTGTTTAATTTAATAAAGCCATCATCAATATTATTCAATAAAAAAAGCGGTTTAAACCTTAGATTTTTCTTTTCTACCTGACCTAATCCCATTCGGCTACAGCCACATATTAGAAATAAAATAAAAAACGTCCTTTTGATCATGATTTAAGTTTGTAAGACGCCAGGATTAAATTTTTCTACCGTTCCGTGATTTGCCATTTCGATTCCTTGGGAAACAAAAAATCTAGTATCTTCTGGTTTTATAATCGCATCGATCCACAAATTACTCGCAGCGTAATAGGCGGAAGTCTGCTTGCTATATCGTTCTTGGATCTTTTCGAAGTAGGCCTTTTCTTTTTCCGGATCCATTTCTTCCCCCTTCGACTTTCGGGATGCCATTTGAATTTGTGTTAAAACTTTGGCTGCTTGTGTTCCACCCATGACGGCAATTTTTGCACTAGGCCATCCGACAATTAATCGAGGATCATAGGCTTTGCCGCACATTGCGTAGTTACCTGCACCGTACGAATTTCCCATTACCACGGAAAATTTGGGTACTGTAGAATTAGAAACAGCATTAACCATTTTAGCCCCATCTTTAATGATGCCTCCATGTTCGGATTTTGTTCCAACCATAAAACCAGAAACATCATGTAGGAATACCAAAGGGATTTTCTTCTGATTGCAATTCATAATAAAGCGGGTGGCCTTATCCGCAGAATCTGAATAGATCACTCCTCCAAATTGCATTTCTCCTTTCTTGTTTTTGACTACGAGGCGGTTATTTGCAACTATACCGACGGACCATCCATCAATTCTTGCATAGGCACACAGAATGGTTTTACCATAATCTTCTTTATAGTAGTTGAGACTATCTTTGTCTACCAATCTCTCAAGGATAAGATGTGTATCATAGGGTTTTGTACGATCTTCTGGAAAAAATCGATTCAATTCAGCAGTTGGAAATACGGGATCTTTTGATTCAATTCGATTGAATCCAGCTTTTTCATAATCGCCAATTTGAGAAACAAGGTCTCTGATTTTTTTTAAGCAAGAGGCATCATCAGGAAGATTGTAATCGGTCACACCCGAAATTTCGCAATGCGTTTCAGCCCCCCCTAAAGTTTCTTTATCGACCACTTCTCCGATGGCCGCCTTAACCAATGCAGGACCCGCAAGAAAAATAGATCCCGTTTTGTCAACGATGAGAGCTTCATCAGACATGATTGGCAAATAAGCACCGCCCGCGACACAGCTTCCCATGATGGCAGATATTTGGGTGATGCCCATACTGGACATTCTCGCATTATTCCTAAAGATTCTTCCAAAATGCTCTTTGTCAGGAAAAATTTGATCTTGTAGAGGTAAGAAAACACCGGCACTATCAACGAGATAGATAATTGGTAATTTATTCTCCATGGCTATTTCTTGCGCTCTGAGATTTTTTTTACCCGTTATAGGAAACCAAGCTCCAGCTTTTACGGTAGCATCGTTTGCCACAATTATACATTGCTTGCCACTGACCCAACCAATGACTATGACTACTCCAGCTGAAGGACATCCACCATATTCCTCGTACATTTCGTACCCAGCGAAGGCTCCGATTTCAAAATATCTAGAATCAGGATCTACCAAAGCATCAATGCGCTCTCGTGCAGTCATTTTTCCCTTAGCGTGGTGTTTATCTATTCTGCTTTGACCTCCTCCCAGATGAATTTTTTCAAGTCTTCTTTCCATTTGGCTGATAGCCAATTTCATGGCATCTTCATTCTTGTTTAGTTCAATTTCTTTTTTGTTCATAGTCTGAATTAAAGACGAAATTTACAAAAATGATATGAGAGCAATTAGAACTATCGAGTATAAAAAGAATAGGGATAGGTGCCGGGGTAGTTTTCATAAAAACCATCTAGATAAATTTCTCCAGTGGTGTTTTTAATAATATCGATAAATTCTTCAACCGATCCTACATCTTCGTTATTGACAGAAGTAACGATGTAGCCAGCATCCATGTTGGTTTTGGCTATTGTACTATTTTTATATATTGAAACTACATAGATGCCATCTGTGTTTAAGCGTTGTTGTTCTTTGGAGTCCAGATTGCGTATTTCAAATCCTAAATCGGTCAAAATTTTGTCCTTTCTTACGGCAATAAAATCAGTTGTGTTGAGTTGATTTCTTAAGGTTGCTTGCGCTTTTTTCAATTGTCCGTTTTGAATATATTCGATCTCTACAATATCACCAGGACGATATTGACTAACCTGTTCCATGAATTCTGAGACTGTGTTGGTTCTTTTATAATTTACTTTAAGCAGAATATCGCCCGACTTTAATCCCGCATCGTAAGCTGCACTTTGTCGATTGACCATATCTACATAGACGCCTTCAACACGATCCATTTTATAAGTTTTGGCGATTTTATCATCGACCTTGGAAATGGTGACACCCAACCAACCACGTTGTACCGCACCATATTCTGTTAAATCCTGGATTACTTTTTTAGCTAAGTTTGCCGGAATTGCAAACGAGAAGCCTTCATATTTTCCAGAATAACTTATGATCGCGGTTATGATGCCTACTAGGTCACCGGCGGTATTTACTAGAGCTCCGCCGCTGTTCCCCGGGTTAACTGCGGCATCAGTTTGGATAAAGGATTCTATACCTTGACGTTGCGAAACATTAATGCTTCTGGCTTTCGCCGAAACGATACCCGCAGTGACCGTAGATTGCAGTCTGAATGGATTACCGACTGCCATAACCCATTCTCCAATTTGTAAAGAATCTGAGTTTCCAAAGTTCAAATAAGGAAGATCATTCGCTTCGATTTTTAATAATGCAATATCCGTTGTCGGATCTGATCCAATAATTTCTGCATTAAATTCACGATTATCATCCAGTAGGATTTCAATATTTTTAGTTTCATTAATGACATGATTGTTGGTTACAATATAGCCATCAGGCGAAATCAATACACCAGAGCCCGATGATGTTTTTGAGGCCTTTCGGCCAAAGCCATTATTTTCAATTCCTCGAATTGAAACAACTGCACTTCGACTTTTAGATGCAGCTTCAATAAAATTTGTGGGAGTGGAAGAACGAAAAAAATGATCGTTCTTACTTGAATTAAGAAAAGATTCTTCTTTTACCAGAGTAGGCTTGTATGACTCTTTAATATTTGAAACGTTTTCAACAAAAAAATAATTGAAAGTAATCACTGCTAACATAGCACTAGTAAAAGAAAGACCAAAATAAAATATATACTTTTTCATAATCACCGAATAGCATAAAGATACAACGTCTAAAGGACTCTCAAATTATGATATTA
>JAHDCZ010000088.1 GCA_020629615.1 Saprospiraceae bacterium | reverse complement strand
TATATTTCTATTCAATAGAAACTTCTAGTGATGTTAAAACCAAGAAAATGATTTTGATTCATTAAATGGAAAGTTCAATTTTTATCTCTTTGAGATAATCAAAAAACCAGTAAAGAATCGGAATTCTTTACTGGTTTTTTATTTAATAGTATTCTGTAACTGAGCAACTACATCTACCCTCCGAAGGTACCTCCTCCGCCGCCGCCACCTTGACCGCCTTGACCGCCTTGACCATCTCCTTGTTTCAAATCGTTGTTCTTAATTTTACTTCTACGTTTTTTGAAATCAACTTTTCCAAATTTGTATCGCACATTAATCCCGATTGATCGAAAAGGAATATCAAATCCGGTTTGTTGTGTATAATGTCCTACTTCAGTTAATTGCCCGTTGGTATCCGTTATTTTATTGTCCGAATTAAATTGTTTTGTAGCTGCAAAAGGCTCAATCACTCTAATCCCTAAGCTCCACTTTGACCAATCCCTTCTGACTCCAAAACCCCAAATCGAAAAGGCCGGTTGATCACCCGTTAAAGATCTTGTTGGAGACTTGAAGAAACCAAAAAAGTCTGCTTTAAAATTTCCGGTAATGCTATATTCTCCATTTGCAAACAAATTGTACTCATAAGTCTGACGAGTCAACTCTCTTCCTTGGACTATACCATTTGCATCATAAGTGAAAATATTTCCACCTCCTCGAATTGTAAATTTATTGATAGTTTTTGAGGTAAATATGTTTAATCCAAACGCCTGATTTTCTCCAATGTTTTGAAAGGTGTTGGTACTCAAAGAATCTTGTACACCTACAATGGTCTCAATGATGTCAGTTGTCTTTTTATAATAAGCCGAACCAAAAATTGTAAACCCTAAAAAATTAGTATTGTGTGATAATTCGATCTGATCTACCAATTCTGGAGATAGCTGCGGATTACCTTCAACAACATTCAATAAATCGGTGTTATTATTAAAAGGATTGATGTAATACAAACTTGGTCTTTGGATTCTTCTTGTGTACGAAACTTTGATCGAACGGAAATTTTTTAAACTTCTGGAAATCGTTATACTAGGCAGCCAGTTATCGTATGAGTTTTCAAAACTTGCTATGCCTTCATCTCTAAAACTTCCATTGATAGCTGTACTTTCATATCGAACTCCTGTAATGAAAGAATATTTTTTAGCCAGCACAAAGCTTAAAGAAGCATAACCAGCATAAACATCTTGTCCGTAACTAAACAAATTACTCAACTCCGGTATTTCTACACCATTATTCACATTGGTGTAATCACTTTTAATATCTCTCAATACTGCCTTTGTACCAATTTCGAGTTTGTATGACTTAACTAGTGGCTGTGTATAATCAATTTGAAAAGTATTTTCCAGATTATCTCCATCATTAAATATTTCCCTATTCAGTGTGCCTAAAGAAAAATTTTCAATCGATGTATTATCCTGATTTTGTATGTTCCCTGATACACCATAAGCTATGACCAATTCCTGATCCTTTTTGTCCTCCCATGTTCTGGTATAATCCGTGTTCCAATCATAACCACTGAATAAATTGTTAGTGGTTTGATCACGCATAAACTGATCGTTAAAATTAACACCCGAAATTACACCCGATTGAGTCCCCTCGGTATCAAAACCAAAGCCTCTATACGAAATCGTTGAATTTATCGCATTAAACGCATTGATGTCGTAGAAGGCATTGGCAGTTCCGTTAAAACCTAAACGTCCAGTATTTGATGTCCCGTTGTAATCGTAGGTACTATTCTCTCCTCCCTCCACATAACTTTCTCTCGTCAAAAAGACATCAGCATCCGCAGGAATAGAATAAAATAATCCACCATTGGTTGAGAATCCAAATCTTCCTCGTCCGGCATTCAAATTGATATTCGCATTATTTTGTCGATTACCTATCGAAGCATTAATACTTCCTGCAATCCCTTCAATATTTCCTTTCTTCGTGATGATATTAATGATTCCTGCACTCCCTTCTCCATCGTATTTGGCACTTGGAGATGTAATCACTTCCACTTGTTTAATCTGATCCGCTGGAAACATTTTCAAAGCCTCAGAAACATTGCTAGAGAACATACCCGAAGGTTTTCCATTAATCAATATTCTAACATTCTGAGAACCTCTGAGAGAAACATTCCCATCCAAATCAACATTAAGCAATGGAACCTTTCGCAAGGCATCTGTTGCATCGCCACCCGCAATACTCGCATCTTGTTCAACATTATAAACCAGCTTATCCACCTTGTTTTCTATCAATGATCGAGTCTCTGTAATCTCAACTTCATCCAATAAATAATCCGCAGAAACCAATGGAATGATTCCCAAGTTGTTATCTGGATCTTTAAGTGTGAGTTCGACATCTCGAAGCACCTTGTCTTTATATCCTAGAAAGGAAATATAAATATCATATTTTCCAGTCTTGACTTCGCCGAATTTAAACTTACCATCATCTCCGGTCAGAATACCATCTTTTTCAGAAGATAAACCAGCTTTCTTTAAAACTAAAGTCGCATAACCAATTGGATCATTAGTTAATGAGTCGACAAGTACCCCAGTAATTTTTCCTTTAAGCTTCTTGCCTCCACCACCAAAACCTCCAAATGGAGATCCCTGCGAGAAAGAAAGCGTTTGAAATAATAAACAAGCGAAAAGAACCAATAGAAATTTTTTCATGTTAGATTGAGTTGGAATTAAGTATTTTAATTGTCGTGACAAATGTATTGTTCGTTTTATATGGCAGCATCTTCATTCGATAAGACTCTAATATTTTTCTACGAATTAAGTATTAAACCAATAAGTCAATTTTGCAACTAGGGCTCGATTTCTAATCGAAAATAAAAATCTGTCCTCAGCTTCAAGCGTGCTACTAAAGTAATTATCCGTATAAACCAGAAAGAAATCTGACACCGGAGCAAATCGCCATTGCATTCGAGCATTGATGTTGGTATTTTCTTGTTGGCTATTATACTGAACAAAAGTGGTAAGGAATAGTTCTTTGGAAAAAGTTAAATCAATTCGAGGACCAAAAAGTAAAGTCAATACTCCCTCTTTTAAATGATCCATATTGAAATAATTAAAGCCATAATTAAAGCTTATGTTTCCGTAGGGTTGATATCTTAGTCTCACATTTCCCGTCATTCCATATCGCATCCCATTAAAATATTGACCTAATGTTGGTTGAAATTGTGCACTGATCATTCGGCTCCGATCCGTATTATAAGAAGCCGTAAAGTAAAAGAAATCGTAGGATGTACCTCCTAGCAGTGGCTGCTTATCCGAACCCGTCGGATCAAAATCATTAAACAGGTGGACAAATTGATGATTTACTCCAACGTTGAGTCGTTGAAAATTTCGAGACTGACCACCAAATCTCAATTCAATATTATGATCAGTCTTACCAAAACCAGGTTGAATAAAATAATTAGGAGTTAAGGTAAATCCAAAAACTTGAAACCATGTTCCGTTTGGATACGTTCTTAAATCTATTTGCGGTTGTAACCGAATGTAATTACGTCGTCTCACAAATCCTACTTGAGCATCATAACCCTCTCCTACAAATTCATGATCCCAATTGACCCTTATCCGTCTCCGATTATAACGCACCGCCAATCCATGAGTGAATGCCTGTGATATCTTTTCAAAGGCATCTGAATAGTGTAAAAAAGTTTTTCCGCTCCATCGATTATCAGCATTGGTAAAATTAAAGTCCACTCCGATCACTCTATTGTAGGGATCATAATAATTATCATGCTTATCTCCTACTCCTTGCTTATTAACCCATATAAAACCGAGATTGGATCGACTCCATATTTTTCTTTGTATGGCGAGTACAGAATAATTAAAACTGGGCAGTGCATTCTTTTTATCCTCTTCTGTTTGCAATGACATCAAACCTATTCGCCAGTCCTTATTTATTTTTCCACTCAAACGAGCCCCCGCATAGATTCTATTTTGAATCGTCCTACTTTCAGATGTGTCTGTTGCAACACCAATTCGACGAGAGAAAAATGGGTTTATCGTTCTTGTACCAAAATTGGAAAATAAATCTGCGTTTTCTATAAAGAATTGACGGCGTTCGGGAAAGAATATTTCAAAACGATCCAAATTGGTGACTTGTCGATCCACTTCTACCTGCGAAAAATCAGGATTGAAAGTAAGATCCAAATTCAATCCAGAGCCCATTGGAATTTTAACATCAGCACCCATAGAATAGCTCGACTTCGGATCCCTCTTTTCTTCGTAATTTTTGGATATCCTTGAGCTAATAAAGGGAATCATACTGATACTTTGTCCACCAGAATTTGGAGGCTCTTCCCAAATCATATCACCCATAAAAGCCAAACTAAAAATGACCTGATTCTGGGGAATTCTGGACCATGTGGTAGTTTCGTTTCGATCTATATTAAATCGATAAGAATTAAAACGCCATCGCTTTGATTCTTTGAAACGTAAAATGTTTAATGGGATTTTCATTTCGGAAGACCAATAGCCTTCACCAATTAAAGATTCACATTCCCACTTATTATCCCAGCTTGTGCTGAAATCTTGAAATACTTGTCCTCCATTTACTATGGTACCTTCTCGTTTTACACCCAAAGGATTCGTACCAAAAAAGAAACATACGTTTCCGTCTGCATAGGTATCAAACATGAAAGTCACATTATCATTTCCACCCGCTCTAAAATCTCTACGAAAAGAAGGAATGATATAGTCGTCAGATTCTGAATAACAAGTAGAAGCGATGTAAAGATGCGTGTCATCATAACACATCTGAATACTTGTTTGATCTTCTGCCAACAATGAATCAACTGGGAAATATTGCCAAAAATCTCTAGCCTGATCGACTCCATTCCAAGCCGTTTCGTTAATTTTTCCGTCGATAACAACTAAGTCGATACAGGGTCGAACATAAAACGATTTGTTTTGCGCCGTTATCTCAGAACTCCATATTCCATTCGCCGAAAGGCAAATAAAAAAAAGAAATCGTATCAAAACTATTCTAAAGGACATTGGATTACGGATCAACGAAAAATCAAAAATACATAAAGCAGTCCTCTAAACTTGTTAAATATTAAATATTTTTAATATATAAAAAAGCCCCCCAAATATGGGAGGCTAGCCTTTCAATCAACAATTTTAATGATTAGACGAATATGGTTTTCTAGCAAGAGACTTATTTTTTGAGTCTGTCTTTCGATCTCCCTCTTTGAAAAATCCACCATCGGTACAGAAATCAAGAACGTCGTAATTTCCAAAATATCCATCTGAGTCAGCCAATACATTTCCGTCTTCATCCAAGATCGCAAAAGAACCGCTTCCATAATCACAGCAAATACCATCTCCATACGTATCATCAACAAACAAGCTATAACATCCATCCTCTAGGCAAAATTCTTCAGTAATCACTTTACCTTCCTGACCATCCTGGTACGGACCTCCGGCGGCAATCACCTCTCCAAAATCATCCACCAATTCCCAACTCGTTTCCGATCCATAGTAATCTAAAACCAATTCAAATTGAAACAATGTTCCTTCACAATCCGACCCTGACGTTCCGTTGATCATAAATAATTGAAGCGGACTAAAGGAAGTCCAACCCTCTGGACATTTAGTTCTTACTTTATATTCGTATTGTACATCAGTCGTTAAACCTGTAAGGACTTTGGAATTTGTAGAACTTGATCTCTTAACCCAAGCATTTCCTGAACCTTTAATTCTGTAAAAGATTCGATATTTTATTGCATCAGGCACAGCGTTCCAACTAATTTTAACCTTGCTGGCTGATATTACTTGAACGTTAAAAATACTTGGCGTTTCGCAAACACCATCTGTCTGACAAGGAGTACATTCTGGGCCACCGCAATCCACGCCAGTTTCCTGCCCATTCTGGATACCGTCATTGCAGCTTGGCTCTTCCGAACAAGGTGCGCAATCGGGACCACCACAATCTACCCCAGTCTCTTGTCCATTTTGAATTCCGTCGTTACAAGTTGGAGTATTCCCATCACCATTAGAACTGTCGCAAACATTTCCAGCATTGCTAATCAAATTTTGCAATGAAGAAGTTGTATAGTTATTCATTCGAGAAGCTTGACCAGCAGAGATCATATACATACAGGCATCATTGGTATAATCCATATAGTTCATATGCATATCGGTAGAGTTACATGAACTAGCTCCTATGCTTGGACAACCATAGTAAGGTTCATTAGAATCAGGTGTGTCACTGACATCATCGTCTTGGCTACATCCCCCTCCCCAAATATGATCAAGGAGCAAATAGTGTCCCACCTCATGTGTAGTGGTACGACCTAAATTATATGGCGCTTGAGGTGCCGTAGAACCACAACCCGCTCCCGAACCAAAAGCTGAGGATTCGATTACAACGCCATCACCATTTCCGCTACCTCCTAGTGGGGCGTATCCTAAGACTCCCGTCCCTGTTTGGATAAACATATTTAAATAGCCACTCCAGTTACTATCGTTGTCACCATTAGTTTTGTTAATAGTAACTGCTGGATCACCTTCTGATAATCCATAACCTGTAGGATGATTTTTGGTTGCGATGCAAAACTCTAGGCAAGCATCTCCATTGCTAATACCTGGAAAAGAGGAAGCTGCATTTTGAGTCCATTTATTAATATCACTATTTGTACCCTTAAAATCTGCATTGAGAATATCAATCTGATTCTGTGCTAATGCGCGAAGACAATCTGCGTCTGGATTGCTGACTCCTTGAAAATGAATCGCAACAGGCAATACAATTCGATTGGTACAATTGGTCGAACGATTAGAAACCATTTGTGATACTTTTTCAATTTTTTTAAGGTGCTTGGCTTTGAAATCGGGATTGGCCATTAAAGTTTGCATATGCTCGGTAGTACCACAAGTGCGATCAACATGCACATGCTTTTCATGATCCAATTCTAGTGATCCTACATTTTCATCTTGACAAGAAATCAAACACATAAGCAAGCATAGTCCGAATAAGGAAGACAATAAATTTTTCATTTTAAAAGGTTTTTTTGTGAATAAAATTGTTTCAGAAAGTAGTGTTGATTTCATAAAATGATTTTATTGATTTGTTGATTTATCCACTAGTATCTCAAAGCCCTGTTATCCCCTATCTTTCCTTGAAAAAAAATTAAAATAATCTCGAAAGCCCCGTATTTATTGAAAACAAAAATGTAAGAAATCACGATTTAGCTTACGAATCTTGATATCTTTGGTCTTCGTAGTAGCGGATTATGACCACAACAGAAGCTTTTAATTTATTGAGCTCTATGAAAAATGGAGATCAAACTGCCTTGGAAAAATTATTCATGCAGTATCATAAATACCTCGTGGTCATTGCTTACCAATATTTGTCAGATGACCATCTTGCCAAAGATGTTACTCAGGATGTTTTTTATGATTTATGGAATCGAAGAGATCGCATAGAAGTGACAGGCAGCGTAAAATATTATTTGCGCCAAGCTGTCATTAATAGATCCTTGGCTAAGATGAGAAAGGATAAAAACATGTCATTTCAAGACGGAAGTAAATTGCCAGAAACTAGAAAAGTACAAGGTGTTGATAAAGCATATGATCATCAAGAATTAGAAGAATTGATTCAAGAAGCTGTCGATAAATTACCCGAAAAATGTCGTGCCATTTTCAAATTGAGCCGATTTGAAGGTTTATCGCATAAAGAGATCGCCGCCCGATTGGATATTTCTACTAAGACCATAGAGAATCAAATGACAAAGGCATTGAAGTCCATCCGTGCTGAGCTCAAGGAATATGGCATATTTATTTTACTTTATTTTTTCATTAATTTTTAAATCAGCATAGGGGAAATGATGATTTCAAGATACTTATTTAAAATGCAATAGATGAATCAAGATGAATATATCGCCTTGATGTACAAGAAGCTGAAATCTGACATCACTCCCGAAGAACTCGATCTCATTGATCGATACATTTTGGAAGATGAGCGTCATGCACAAGTTTTTGAAGAAATTCGGCAATCCTGGAACGGACAAGAATTCCCCCATGCTATCGATTCAAAACTTGAATTTGAACAATTGAAGTCACGAATCACTGCGACATCTGTTGAAAAAAACAAAGTACGCTTCTTAAATTGGAGAAGTCTATCCATAGCTGCCAGTTTAATTTTGGTCATGGGATTTTTCATATGGCAACAAAACAAAGACATTGACTACAAAGAATTTGCTGCATTGGATACGGTTAAAGAAGTGACCCTAAAAGACGGTAGTTTGGTATCGATCAATCAAGGAAGCAAGATTAAAATTCCATCCAATTTTGGTGAAGCAAACAGAGAAGTCCTCTTGGAGGGGGAAGCTTATTTTGACGTTAAGAAAAATGACGATTTGGTTTTTGAAATAAAAGTCGATGATATGATGGTCAGTGTTCTTGGGACGGCATTTAATATCAAAGAAACCATCGAGTCCATCACCGTCATGGTTGATCGTGGGAAAGTCAAAGTGGAAGATACTCAAAAGAATGAAGAACAAATATTAGAAGCAAGAGAGACCACTACATACAATAAAACAATGAATGCTTTTATTGATGAAAAAATATATAATCCAAATGCAAGCTATTGGAAAACCAAACGTCTTCGATTTACCCAACGAACTGTTACATCAGCAATGAATGAAATAGGGTCCCTATTTGATAAAGAGATTATTGTGGATGATTTGGCTTTCGCCGAATGTGAAATTTCTGGTTCATTTAATGCTCCTAGTTTAATCAGCCTTCTGGATTCTCTAAAAGATCAATTTGGTTTTGAATACAGCATGTCCGATACAGCAGTGATCCTGAAGGGAGGAATTTGTAGATAAAGGAATAGAAAATTTCTAATCAATACGCCTTTTTGGATGATAGATGTGAGGCTTTTATAGAAATCAACTTATCTTGATTCCAAATTATACTAATTGAGAACTTTCTTTACCCTTCTTTTAACTTTTGCCTGTTGCATTTGTTTTGGACAAAAAATTTATTTTTCCAAAAACAATACTACCATTGAAGATGCTCTACTTACATTCGCCGAAAGGCAAAACCTAAACATACTTTTTAAGTCTGATTATTTTGGAAAAGAGATGCTAGATTATGACATTCAAGCCAATAGCATAAAAGATGTCATTGATAAAATCATCAACAATCCCTTGATTAAAATAAGAATCAATCGAAACCAAATCGAATTGATAAGATTACGCAGAATTTATGGATATATCATTGATGATGAAACTGCTGAGCCCCTAATTTATGCCCATGTCTTTGATCCACTCACTAAAAAAGGAACTAGTTCCAACGAGTATGGGTTCTTTAGTTTCACCACCGATTATACGGTAAAAGAAATTCACGCGAGTTATTTAGGCCATGAAAAAAAGAAGCTCATAATCAATGATCGCAATGAAGCAATTACTATTCGTTTAATTAATAAAAGCTTTGTGGAAGAAATTATTGTGAGACAAGGCACAAACAAAATTGACGAACATTATTATCGACTCGGAAAAGAAAATAACATTTTACAAAACCAATTGGGATCACTCCACGCGGTAGGTGGTGAGCCGGATTTATATCAAGCCGTGTTGAAAGAAAGCGGAGTTACTTCTGGACCTGACGGTTTTGGTGGCTTGCATGTTCGTGGTGGTAGCAACGATCAAAATTTAATCCTCTATGATGGAGTCCCTGTTTACAATGCTGGACATGCCTTGGGCCTAGTTTCAATATTCAATCCCCACGCTATTAACAATGCCAACATTTCCAAAGATTTCTTTTCCTCATCCGAAGGAGGGAGATTATCATCCATCATTGATGTAAGAATGAAGGAGGGCAACAAAGAAAAAATCTCTGGCCTAATCAGTCTGAGTACTATCGCATCACAATTTATAATTGAAGGCCCAATCCTAAAAAACAAAACTGCATTTATGCTTTCGATGCGCCGTAGTCATATTGATCCATTGTTTAAACAACGTAGTCGTGATGAAAAGGCCAAAGTATTTTTGACTGGAGAGAGCAATTATTATTTCTATGACATCAATGCCAAAATCCATCATGAATTTTCGAGAAAGGATCAAGTCTATTTGAGCTATTACAAAGGACGAGATCGCTACCAAAACCAAGACATACTCGATGAGGATTATATCGATGGATATACCTTTTTGAACAATGAATTTAAAGTAGCTTGGGGTAATCAATTTACTTCGCTACGATGGAATCATCTATTTTCAGATCAAGTTTTTGCAAAGCTTAATTTAACACAAAGCATCTTTGAATACAGATCAAATAATTACTATTACTTAGAAGATTTTTACTCGGAAAGCAATGAACTTATTCAAGATATTTACGCTACTGATTTTAGTAACAAGATTAAAGATTTGGGGGCAAGAATTGATTTTGATTACTTTCCAAACGATACGCATAAAATAATTTTTGGAAGCTCGTTGAGTCGAAAAACCATCACGCCAGGTGCGATTTCGATCAATCAAGAAACTTATTCGGGCGAACTAGAATCAGATGTCATTTTTGAATACATTGATGAAGAATTTGAAGCTCTCAATTATCAGTCCTTAGAGTGGGGAATCTATGGACAAGACAAATGGAGACTAAGTTCTCGGCTTTCATTCATTTTTGGAATACGTTGGAATTTATTCCAAACCTCGGATCCCGAATCAGCAACATCTCATTCTTATCAAGCCTTGCAACCGCGAGCAATGATCTCTTATTCCTTGAGTGAAAAAGCAAGAATATTTTCAGCTTATAATCGAATGTATCAAGGGCTCCATATCTTAAATACAAACGATATTGGATTCCCAAACGAATTATGGGTGCCATCCTCTCAAAACATAAAACCATCTTCGGCCGACCAATGGAGTCTTGGCGTACGTTATGAAACGTCAAACACATTTAAGCTAGACTGTAGCATCTACTACAAACGAATGAATGGATTGACTAATTTTGGTGACGAGGCTTTTGTACCATCCTTAACGGAATACAGTCCAGACTTTTGGACAGAAACGGTGGCCCTAGGAAAAGGCAAAAGTTTAGGTATAGAATTGCAAAATAAAATCAAAACCGATCGAACCACGTTAAGAATAAATTACAGCTATTCCAAAACCCAAAGAAAATTTGATTTCATTAATGACAACCAATGGTATGATTATAGTTTTGATCAAAATCATGTGATTGATCTTGGATATCAACTTCGTTTGAACAAAGCATTTTCCATTACTACCCAATGGCAATTTGCTTCGGGCTTGGCTCAAACTCTTGTAAGCTCCCCGTGGAAAATTCAAGTCCTTGATAATCTAAGCTACCAAGAAGGAGAATTGCTAAGTGACATCAACGATTATCGCCTACCAAGTTATCATCGACTCAATATAAGCCTTAATTTTTCTTGGCGATGGGGCAATTTTAAGAACGGATTGAGCTTGGGAGTTCAAAATATTTACAACAATCAAAATGTCTATTACGCTTACGAAGTCATTGATGAAGATTTCCCAGAATTCAATGAGTCCATCGAGCAAAAGGCGCTACCCATTTTGCCCAGTCTTAATTATGTCTTGAAATTTTAGAACTTCAAAGGATTAAATGGTAATTGTATAAGAAGAAGAACTTTCTGATTGATAATTGTATAGTACTTTTGCTTCAGGTTTTTCTCTCTTGTTTATTTTAAAATGCACATTGGTTTTCTTGGTAAATTTCAACTTCTGTCGATATTGTTTTTTGGGTA
>JAHDCZ010000087.1:9492-12043 GCA_020629615.1 Saprospiraceae bacterium | reverse complement strand
CAATACAAAAGAGATTTTACGGATCATAAAGAACACAAATTGTTATTCAGCGCGATAGGAAATTATTTTGGAAAAACGCAGTCCTCCGTTTTTGAAGAATCCATTATTTCTGGCACGGATAATTTAGTTGATCAAACTACCGCCACCTCATTCAAAGAAGGGAAGTACACCTTTAATTTGGATTACACCAAACCATTTTTGGAACATTGGACGATTGAATCGGGTGTTCAGTACTTAGATAATACCGTGAGCAATGATTATACGGTGAGCAATGAAATGAATGGCGAATTTGTAGTCGATGAAGGATTGACCAACTTGTTTGAATACGAGCAAAATGTTTTTGGCGTCTATGGTACAGGATCCTTTGAAGGTGAAGTTTGGGGATTAAAACTAGGAATGCGATTGGAAAATACAGATCTAAATACCTTATTGATCAACACCAACCAGGCGAATGATCAAAATTTTAGTAATTGGTTTCCGTCAGCACATACTTCATTTAAGATCAATGAGAGGGTTTCTTTACAAGCTGGTTATAGTCGAAGGATTTACCGACCTCGATTGTGGGACTTAAATCCTTTTTTCAACATCAGAAATACCTTTACCATACGAACAGGTAATCCAGAGCTTTTGCCAGAGTATACGGATTCATATGAGATCGGTAGTATTTTTATTTTTGAAAATATTTCGTTTAATATCAATGCCTATCATCGGTATACTACCGACAAAATCGAACGAGTATCTTTATTCAGTAATAATGTCAATGTGTTTACACCTGAAAATATTGGGACCAGTAACACCACTGGTTTAGAACTTAACTTTAAGTATTCTCCAACCAATCAGATTACGATTAATGGTGATGCAAATTATAATTACTTCAATCGAGTAGGCGCTTTCAATGATCAAAATTTTGATTTTAGCAATGATCAATGGTCTTCTAAACTGACAACCAAATATAAATTAAATAAGAACTTGGATTTTGAGTTAACCACAAATTATCGTTCCAAAGTGCAAACCATTCAAGGGATGAATGCGGATAATTTATTTGCAGATTTCGGTATGCGATATAAAATTATGAAAGGAAAAGCTGTGGTCAATTTGAGCATCAGAGATGTTTTTGCCTCACGAGTTAGAGAAAGTATTCGAGAAGACGATAATTTTTATGCCTTCAGTTCAAGGAGACTGGGACGATTTGTATCTCTTGGATTTAGTTTTGGTTTTGGAAAGGGAGAGGCGATGCGATATGGAGGTAGAGGGAGAAGAAGGTGATTTTTTGGCTGTAGCCGAATGGGGATCTTGAACTAGGAAGTTTTTTGATGTTTTAATATATTTGCTTCGACGGATATTGTTGAAAGCTTTATAGAATTTTAGCTTTGGAATCTATACTCCTAGTATTCAATTTTATTCTAATTTTTTCTTAATTATTTCAATGCCCAAATTATTTTCATTCGGCGAAAGCCTAAAAAAGCATATTGTTGTCACTGGACCTGAATCCTCTGGAAAAACAACTCTTGCACATAATTTGGCGGAAGAATTGAATTGTTCGGTAGTTCCAGAAATGGCAAGACAATATTTAAATCGTTTGAAACGCCCCTATGAAATAAATGATCTTTATAAGATTGCCGTTTGGCAAATGGCATGGGAAGATTCTCTACTTCCCAAAAAAGGAAGAATTTCGGATACCGATCTACTGACCTTAAAAATATGGTCTCAAGAAAAATTTGGAACTTGTGATCCGAGAATTGAAAACGAATTTATTATACGAAAACCTCATCTATATCTTTTGTGTGTACCAGATATTCCGTGGGAACCAGACCCCCAACGCGAAAATCCAAATGACCGAGATCGATTGTTTGAAATGTACAAAAAGGAATTAGATCATTTTCGATATCCATACATCGAAGTGAAAGGGTTTGGAAAGGATCGTCTAACAAATTGCTTGCTTCAAATGAAAGCTTTCTTTTCTAATCTATAGATATTATTATATTTGTTGTGCAATCGGGGTGCTTTTAAAAGGCTGAGATTATACCCATAGAACCTGCTCGGATAATGCCGAGAAGGGAGCGTGAGACATTCTTTTGTCCTTCATTCTGATTGTTATAAACTAAACAATCACGATGAAAAATTTCCTTACATTTCTTTGTATTATAATTAGTTACCATGTGTCAATGGCTCAATATTCCATTACTGGAACAGTTACCAATGCTAATGGCGAAAAACTTGAAAGTGCTTCTGTTTTTTTGGTCCACACGGATCGAATGGCGGCAAGTACTGAAAATGGCAGCTACAAAATATCGGACGTAGCGGCAGGTGTCTATCAATTAAAATGTACCTATATCGGATTTGAGAATTGGGAACAAGAAATTCAAATCAATCAAGACCTCAATATTGACATTGTACTCAAGGGTACCTTATATGGTTTGGACGAAGTCGTGCTTAAGTCCACATGGGTCAAAAAAGATGAACCATTTGCGTATTCTGAAATGAGTAAAGAAGAGATTCAAAAAGAAAATCTCGGGCAGGATGTTCCATATATTTTGAAATGGATGCCCTC
>JAHDCZ010000087.1:6767-9392 GCA_020629615.1 Saprospiraceae bacterium | reverse complement strand
AATTTAAGTACCAATAAAACAGCGCTGAATCCTTATGCCACTTTGACCACAGGCTATGGTTCATTTGATACTAAAAAATTAACGCTGGCGGGTGGTACAGGATTGATGAATGGCAAATATTCGATTGATGGACGCTATTCTCGAATTGAATCAGATGGATATATCGATCGTGCAAGCTCCAATCTTAAGTCTTATTATTTCTCAGCAGCGCGAGTGTCCGACAAAAGCTCTTTGCGCTTTAATTTATTTAACGGCAAAGAAATCACTTATCAAGCATGGAATGGACTGCCTTATCAATATTTGGACAGTTTAAGAACATATAATCCTTCGGGTACGAATAAACCAGGAGAACCACATGAGAATGAAGTGGACAATTATCGACAAACGCACGTACAATTACTCTACAATCGCTCGCTTAGTGAGAATTTTAAATACAACCTTAGTGCTCACTACACCAAAGGAAAGGGGTATTTTGAACTTTATCGTGCTGGTGAACTACTCGAGGACTATGGACTGAGCAGCCCAGATACCTTGATCTCTGATTTGATAGAGAGACGATGGTTGGACAATGATTTTTATGGCATCATTGCGAGTGCCGAAAAATTGATTGGACGCAATACCCTTACATTAGGAGGGGCATTTAACTCTTATAGAGGGGCCCATTTTGGAAAGATTGTGAATACTGTGGTTGATATCGATATCCCCACGGATTTTAGATATTATGACAATGATGGAAATAAATTGGACGCCAATCTTTATTTGAAATGGAATTATCAGTTGAATGAACAATTTAGCACGTTTGCAGATTTTCAATATCGATGGATTAATTATGAATTCTTGGGTTTCGATAACAATCTGAACCAGGTAGATCAAGAGGAGTCGTTGAACTTCTTTAACCCAAAACTAGGTCTATTTTACTCTATCAATCAAAACCTATCATCCTATGCCTCTTTTTCGGTGGGGAATCGAGAGCCTGGAAGAAATGAGTATACCAATTCAACTCCTGACTCTCGACCACAAGCAGAGCGATTGTATGATTACGAAGCTGGATTAAAATTCCAAGGATCCAAATTTGGGATTGGCTTGAATGCATATCATATGGATTACAAGGACCAATTGGTTTTGACTGGTGAGATTAATGATGTCGGAGAATATATAAAAGAAAACGTGGACAAAAGTGCTCGTACTGGTCTAGAGTTAATGGCGCAGTTTGAGCTAATGGAAGGCCTTAGTATTGCTCATAATTCTAGCTTTAGCCGAAATAAAATCAAGGCATTTACTGAGTACATTGACCGCTGGGATACTGGCATTCAGGAAACTATCATGCATGAAAATACGGATTTAGCTTTCTCACCTTCCACGATCATTGCCAATCAGATTGATTACACCTTTTTGAATTCGGCAAGACATGCAGGTTCAATAAGTTTGGCAAACAAATATGTCGGTGCACAGTTTATAGACAATACCAGCAGTGATTTTTCAAAATTGGATGCCTTTAATTATACCGATTTAAACCTTAGCTATACATTGAAAGACAAATGGACAAAAGCGATTCGATTTACTTTAAAAGTAAATAATCTTTTCAACGCCAAGTACGTAAATAATGCTTGGATTTATCGATTCAGATCGGCAGGATACAATCCCGTGCCAGATGACCCTTATGCTCGTTTGGAGTCGGGAGATCAGTATAACTTAACGGGCTTGTTTCCACAAGCGGGTATCAATTATTTATTCAATGTAGCTTTTGACTTTTAGAAATTATAGCGGGCCTGGAACCAGTAATCGATAATTCCATTCGGACTACGATCGATGTATTCATCTCGAAGTGGGACTAATACTTGGAAACCAAATTTCCATTTGCCCAGTCCTGACATGTATTCAACTCCAACCAGGGGAGAATGGACACTTTGTGTAAGGACAGTTCCAAATTCTACATAGTCAAACTTCGTATAATCATATTCCAATACCCCATAAAAGTTACCAAAAGCACGAGCCTTTCCATAGATTAATGCACCCGAACTGAAGACATTAATCGACTCATCAGAATTTGTAAAATTGTAGTAATCATAATACATTTTACCACCGAGACCGACCATAAAACGATCATTAAATTTATATCCAATGGTTGGTTTTAAAGAAAGACTAAGAACGTTATAAAAATTGTTTCCGCCATATCCAAAATTTCCAAATCCTATTTCATACACCAAATGATCCTTAAAACGATAGGTTGATACAGATTCTTCTCGATCAGAATTTCTTTTGCTTCTTTTCTTTCTTCTACGTTGCGCTTCCGCGTCAAAAGTTCCTAGCATAAAAATGAAAATCAAGGATAGTATTCCAAGGGGCTTATATAATTTTTGAAAAGTGTTCATATGCATTGTTTTAATAGATTCTTTGATAGTTAAGACGGTTTAAAATCAAAAAAAGTTGTTATTTGACATGAATGTAAAGGTTTTTAATTTTTTTTTAACGCTTTACGCGAATGGATATTACAGTTTTTTATAAAGTGATAATTGCTTCTATATTCACCTTAATTATTAATAATATTTTCTATTTTTAAAAATGACACTAGTCGCGAACAATCACTTTGATCATTTCATTTCTATTTTGGTGAAATGTTATTCA
>JAHDCZ010000087.1:0-6667 GCA_020629615.1 Saprospiraceae bacterium | reverse complement strand
TTTCAAATTTTATTTCTTTCATTTTTTTCTTCATCGTACCTGATAAGTCAAGAAGCGTGGACTTCAAGCCTAGATGAGATGTTTTATGATTATCAGGTAGTTGATATTGAATCCAAAAAACTCTATAATCAAGTTCTTTCTGCAAATGATTTTCATCGATTGACCTTAGATTTTGGATATGATCAATACACGATGGAGATGATGCATTCCGAAATAAAAAATAATAAATATCAAATCAATCTAGCCAACAAGGACGTATATATCGGACAAAAAGCCATTGCTTTAAAGGGTATGCTTGACATTTCGGATTACAGTCGAGTACGATTAACGGTAAATGAGGGATTTATCTACGGTTTTATTGAGTTGAATCAAAGAAGACTTTACATTCAACCCTTAAGTGATTTTTATCAGGATGCCCCTTTCGATAAGTATGTAAGCTATTATCAAGATCAGACCAAGCCGGATAAAAAAGAGCACAAATGCGGGGTAGATATAGACGAAGCAAAGAGAAAAGCGCTAAAAGCTCAAGCTGAAAGTATGGCAGATGCCAACCGTTTGCCAGGAGCTTGCTTTGAGGTGGAATTGGCTATAGCCTCTGATTTTTTGATGTTTCAAAAATACGGATCAATAGCAGGTGTAGAAAATCATAACATTGCGGTCATGAATGACGTGCAAACTAATTATGATGATGAGTTTGCAGATGAATTACAGTTTGTCATTGTTGAACAATTTGTTTCTAATTGTTCAAGTTGCGATCCTTGGTCAAATACGTCTAATGCCAATTCTTTATTAAATCAATTTACTTCTTGGGCTCCAGGAGGTTTTAGTAATGTTCATGATATGGGTCAGCTTTGGACAGATCGAGATTTTGAATCTGGAGGAGATTTTGGTGTTATTGGATTGGCTTGGGTAGGTGTGATTTGTACCGCAAATAGATATCAAATTTTAGAAGACTATACGAGTGTGGCTTGGGGACTTAGAGTTTTAGTAGCTCACGAAACGGGACATAATTTTGATGCTGGTCATGACAATTCTGGGGATCCATTTATCATGGCTCCCGCCGTAAACAATTCCAATACATGGTCTGGGGTATCTATAAGTGACATAACATCTCATTATTTGTCCAGAAATTGTTTGGCGGCTTGTGCGGCAGCCGTTCCGCCAGTGGCAGATTTTAGTTTTACTCAGTTAAATGAATGTGTTCCTGCAACCGTAAACTATACCGATAATTCTACCAATGATCCAGATTCTTGGGCTTGGTCTTTTCCAGGTGGATCTCCTGCAACATCCACTGATCAAAACCCAGTAGTGACGTATAATGCCCCAGGAGTTTATGGCGCTACCTTAGTCGCGACCAACGCTGCTGGTTCCAATAGCATTACTCAAAATGCGATCATCGATGTCATTGATGTCCCTGTGCCAGATTTCGATATGGACGTCACAGGCAATTTTGTGGTATTCATGAATAGTACTTTATACGGAACCTCATACAGCTGGAATTTTGGAGATGGTAATTCAAGTACAGATGCAAATCCATTTCATACCTATACGGAGGATGGCTCATATTCTGTTCTTTTAACAGCTACGAATTCTTGTGGATCAGCCAGTACGGTTAAAACAGTTGTTATTGCTACTCCACCGACGTCAAGTTTTATCGCAAGTCCATTGTCCGGTTGTAATCCTTTAGCAGTGCAGTACACAGATCAATCGACTTCCAATACTACTTCTTGGTTTTGGGAGCTCCCAGGTGCCGATAATGAAACTAGTACGGATCAGCATCCGATTGTTGTTTATACTCAACCGGGAGTATACTCTGCAACTTTAACAGCTACCAATGCACAAGGGGATGATGTTTTTATGAGAACAGATTACATTGAAGTATTTGCCACCGCTATTCCAAGTTTTACCACGAGTTCAACTGGTACATCAGTTTCCTTTATGAATACTTCTTTGAATGCATCTTCTTATTCTTGGGATTTTGGTGATGGAAACTCTAGTACAGCCGCCAATCCGACACACACATATGCTTCTGGTGGTATTTATACAGTGGTTCTCACCGCGACCAATTCCGAATGTGGAGACGAATCTATTTCCCTGGATATTAATGTATCAGGTGCTCCTTCACCGGATGTTCAAACACAAGGACCAACTATGGGCTGTGCTGTTTTGGAAGTTCAGTTTTTGGATAATTCAACCAATGATCCAACCGCTTGGGCATGGAGTTTTCCCGGTGGATCACCATCAACTTCAACAGATCAAGATCCACTGGTAAGCTATAGTAGCGCCGGGACCTATGACGTCAGCTTAACTGTAACCAATGCGCAAGGGTCCAATACGATTACATTAAGCGATTATATAGTCGTTGAAGATATTCCTATTGCTGATTTTACGAGTTCTCAGTCCGGGCTGAGTTTTGATTTTATAAATAATAGTGCTGATGCCACATCCTATTCTTGGGATTTTGGAGATGGGAATACCAGTAGTTTGGAAAATCCAAGCCATAGTTATTCGGCTGAAGGTATATATACTGTTGTTCTCACAGCAACGAATAATTGTGGATCAAGCACGGCAAGCGCTGAATATGATTTGTTTACTCTCCCCGTTGCCAACTTCGAAGCGAATCAAACGGGAGATTGTGTTCCGGTAATCGTTGATTTTAATGATCTTTCGTCAGATAATGTAAGCGCTAGACAATGGACTTTTGAAGGTGGTAATCCTTCAACATCAACGGAAGCCTCTCCAACAGTCGAATATACTGTAGCAGGTACATATGATGTTAGGCTTGTAGTTTCAAACCCGGCAGGTAGCGACACAGAAACTAAAGTATCCCTAGTAGTAGTGGATGATGTACCCAATGCATCGTTCAATACTCAAGCTAATCTTTTGAGTTATAATTTTATAAATACATCAAGTAATGCTTCTAGTTATTCTTGGAATTTTGGAGATGGGAATACAAGCACCGTGCCTGATCCAAGTCATGATTATGCAATGGAAGGAATGTACACAGTAAGCCTTATGGCTACCAATGCTTGTGGAACCGATACCGAAACATTTGATGTTAATGTTCAAAATATCCCTACAGCTAATTTTACTTCAAATATCGTTTCAGGTTGTTCCCCATTTGAAGTGGAATTTGAAAATCTTTCTTCCTCTAATGCTACCATATTAAACTGGGAATTTGAAGGAGGAACACCAGCTACCTCAATAGAAGAAAATCCGATTATTAGCTATAATACTCCTGGTGTCTATGACGTGATCTTGACGGTCAGTAATGGTATCACGAGTGGTTCTTTTACACAGCAAAATTATATTTCTGTGCTTGAAAAACCAACAGCAGGATTCAATATCAATACTTTTGAGAATACCATCAATTTTGAAAATACTTCTACGACAGCAACAAGTGTTATGTGGGATTTTGGAGATGGTACGACAAGTTCAGAGGAGAATCCAGAACATAGCTTTGGTGCCAATGGTACCTATAGGGTTACACAAACGGTGTCCAATCAATGTGGTTCTGATGAAATATCCATCGATGTCATAATTAATGCATTCGCGAAAGCGGGAATAAACATTGAAGGAGCTAACGAAGGTTGTCCTGGATTTGAAGTTACTTTTGAGAGCAACTCGTCTATGGCTAGCTCATTGGAATGGACTTTTGAAGGAGGGACGCCTGAAAGCTCTACGGAGCCTAATCCTACGATCATGTATAACACTCCTGGGGTTTACGATGTGGTTTTGGTGGCGACTAATGATCTGGGGGATGACGTTCTTAGCTTAGAAAATGAAATAGTGGTTAATGGTATTCCAACTCCATCATTTAACTATATGCAAGATGGTAATAATTTTATTTTTGAAAATACTTCGCTTTACGCGAATATGTTTACTTGGGATTTTGGAGATGGAGGTACAAGCAACGAAGTTGATCCTATGCATGCATACGCTACTTCAGGCGATTATACTGTGGTATTGACCGCAACTGGACCTTGTGGAACAGAAGTCTATACCGAAACCCTCAATATTGAAATTTCAACACCGATAATAGAAGTTGGTTTTAATGCTGATTTTGGATGTGCTCCTAGAACGGTTGAATTCACAGATCTCTCACAAAACGATCCTACATCCTGGAATTGGGTTTTTGATGGAGGATCTCCAGCCAGTTCATCCGATCAAAACCCCATTGTCACGTACGAAAATCCAGGGGTTTATGATATCTATGTGGAAATGACCAATAACTTTGGGACAAGTGTCTACAATGTGATAGGAGCCATTGTTGTTTTAGATGTTCCAGTAGCTGGATTTGATGCCGTGATTAATGAAGGTACGGTAGATTTTTCTGATAATAGTAGCTATCCTAGTACTTATTCTTGGGATTTTGGAGACGGAATTGGAATATCAGATGAGGAAAATCCTAGCTATACCTATAGTGAATCTGGCTCATATGAGGTAACCTTGGTCGTCAGTAATATATGCGGTACAGATACTTATTCTGAAAATGTACAGATTACGCTTTCTAATGTTGATGATCTTCAAGGCTTGACTAAATTTGAATTGTATCCCAATCCGAATCGTGGAGAGTTTTTAATTGAAATGGAAGGGAAACCTGAAAAAGTAATAGATTTGACGCTTTACACCGCGATTGGTCAATTAATCGATCAAAGAAAATTAGAATTTTCTAATGGTAAATTAGAATATATTTACTCAAACGATCTTACGGAAAGCGGCACCTACATCGTTAGAATTACTTCTGAAAAGTTCAATATCTTAAGAAAAATAATCATTAAATAAGCAAATAAAAAGGCCAGTTCATCTGGTCTTTTTTTATGTCGCTTTATTTCGTTTTTTGTGATTATAATGGTTAAATTTGGTAGAACTTGATAAAATCAAAATGGAATTTGTTAGTCTTTTCTCCCATTGACTTCAAATTCTGTATAACGAAACTAAACAAAAAGGCAATTGTTTACGAATAACAGGATTTAGACAATTCTAATTTCTGTGTGATAACTCTAACTAACAACTATTATGAGAAGAGGACTACTACTCTTATTTCTTTCTATTGTATTATCGAATATTCTAGTGGCACAATTTGATAATTGTGGAGATGCTGGAGTTCCGATCGCAACTGATGGTATAGCGGTTTCTATGGATAATTTGCCTGCAAATTCTGCTGACGGTACGGTTTGGATACAATTTACTGTCGTTAATGATGGTCCTTTAAACGTGTCTTTTGCCAATACTGGTGGATTGACCTTTCAAGTAGCAGAACATAATATGCCTTGTGGAGTCTCTTTTATTAGTTCGATGTGTTACAATGTAGGGGATGTAGTTTTTATAGAAATTGAAGAATCGGCAGGGATGACAGGAACTTTTGATGTGACGGTGTCCAATGTCGCTTCACCACCTGCCAATGATATGTGTGGTGGTGCCATTGGATTAGTAAATGGTATTTCTACTCCAGGTGATAACCTTTGTTCAACTCAAGACTTTTCTGATGCTACTTGCCCAGGATCTGATGAAAATTCGGTGTGGTATTCATATACTATGCCTGCCTCTGGAGCTACTGGACTAGAACTTTCTTTGTCTGGAACGGGTGGAGGAACTTACATGGTTATGGGCTTGCTAAGTGATTGTAACACTTTAATCAATGCTGATCCGGTTTATTGTGGTGGCGACACACCGACACCAATTGAATACACCTGCTTAGATCCTAATGCAACGTACTTTTTTCAGGTAAGTTCAAGTAATATTGATGCCGGTAACTTTAATATTCAAATCAATGAAATTGTTGGGAATCTTCCGACAAATGATGATTGTGCTACGGCCAATGCTGCCTCAGGCATGATGTCTACTACTTTTTTAGGACAAACAAATGCTTGTGCAAATCCGGAATGGACCTCCAATGGATGTCCAGCCACTTCTACGGAGGCAGCAGTTTGGTATGAGTACACCGTTCCTGCTTCAGGAGTTTCTGCAGTTCGCGTGATAATCAATAATTTTGAAAACCCTGGTGCTACGTATACTCTAATAGCTTTTCAAGACTGCAATGCTGGAATCGTTTGGAATACTTTTGCGGATTCTGAATTTTGCGCAGCAGGAACTATTGACGCTATTTTTGAATGTGTAGAACCAGGAGAAGTAATTTCTTTTCAGGTTAGTTCTGCCAGTGCTGATGCGGGTACTTTTGATGTTGAAATTCAACCTCGTGCTGGTAATTTTCCAACCAACGATGATTGTAATTCTACAGCTACCATATTGCCGCCAAATACGCCATTGACGATGGAAACTACCAATTGTGCAACTGGTGATATATTGATAGCGGGCTGCGGAAGTGATGAAAATACGGTTTGGTATGAATATGTTGTTCCTCCTGGAGAAAATGGTGTGGCAATTGATGTTACTTTTAATATGCCTGGAAATGAAATGGGTATACAATTGATTGATGATACATGCGCGGGTACTCTAACGGATACTCCTAATAATCCTTATTGTGGAACGGATGGAAGAGTTAGAATGGAATGCTTGGAACCAGGAACCTACTATATTGAAGTTGGAACAACAGATGCGAATGCTGGTGATTTTACCATTACCGCTACTCCGATTTTACCTAATCCTGCGTGTGCCGGAAACGATTGCACTATGGCGATAGATTTAGGAATTATGCCCTCAACTT
>JAHDCZ010000086.1 GCA_020629615.1 Saprospiraceae bacterium | reverse complement strand
AGAACGCATTGTTATTTTTTTTAATATTTGACGCAATTCACTAAATTTGTTGCGTTTCAGATACTTTCCTACTCTTGGAAAGCGTTCGAAACGCACATTCGATCAAAACTATAAAACTAGGCGGAATGCTAAACTTAAATTTTTTCTTATTTCAAGCAGATGAAGATGGAGCAGTAAAGCAAAACATCATTGACCTGATCACAAATGGTGGGCCATTGGGTATTGCAATCGTGGTTATCCTTTTAATTCTTTCGATTATTGCAGGTACAATCTTCTTTGAAAGATGGATGACCATTAAAAAAGCAGGAAAAATTGATGAGAACTTTATCAATAATATCCGTTCTGCTGTTACAGCTGGAAATATCGAGGGTGCTAAGGCACTTTGTAAAAGCACCAATTCACCAGTGGCAAGAATGGTTGAAAAGGGGATTATGAGAATTGGTAAGCCATTAAGAGATATTGATGCCGCGATTGAAAACGTGGGTAACCTAGAAGTATTTAAACTAGAAAAGAATTTATCCACCCTCGCAAGTATTGCAGGTGCTGCTCCAATGATTGGTTTCTTTGGGACGGTAACAGGAATGATCATGGCATTTTATGAAATGGCTACGGCACAAAATGTTACGCCAGATGTTTTGGCAGGTGGTATTTATCAAGCATTGATAACGACAGCTTTTGGTCTATTCATTGGGATTTTTGCCTTTGTAGGATATAATGTGCTTGTCGCGAATGTGGAAAAAGTTGTTTTTAAGATGGAAAGAACAACTGTAGATTTTATGGATTTATTACAAGAGCCATCACACTAATTCGGCTACAGCCAAAATAAATCAGATAACTTGAAACGTAGAAATAAAGTCAACGCAGAATTTAGCATGTCCTCATTAACGGACATTATCTTTCTATTGCTGATATTTTTTATGCTGACCTCTTCTATGATTCAAATCAATGTACAAATACCAGAATCAGATTCGACAACAGTCGCACCTTCTGACATCGTCGTAATGATCACAAAAGATAAAAAGTTGACCTTCAATGGTAAACGAACAAATTGGAAAGAACTAGAAGCTCGAATAGCTCAAGAGGTTCATTATGGTGGAAACAAACCAAATGCGACAGTTAATATCGTATCAGAAACCGGCGTACCATGGGAAAGAGTACATAAAGTAATGAAAATTGCTGCCGGTCTAAAATTAAGAGCCATTATTGCGACGCAGCCAAGGAAATAATGAAACATGGGAATTAAGAAAAAATCAAAAGTAAACGCTGAATTTAATATGTCGTCATTGACCGATATTATTTTCCTATTGCTGATTTTCTTTATGTTAACCTCTTCCATGATCATTCCAAACGCGCTCAATCTTAAATTACCTGGAAAAAAAAGTAGCTCTTCTTCTTTGCCTAAAAATCCTACTCGATTGACCATTGATAAAAGAGGAACATATTTTCTGGATGGTAATAAAGCTTCCTTGTCTGCCATTGAGAAAAAAATGAAAGCACTTAAAAAGGCAGGAAATGACTCCTCGATTTCCGTAACTCCAAGCAAAAAATCGCCAAATCAAAGTGTTGTCGCTGTATTGGATGCCGCTTATCGATACGGCGTTACGCCAGTTTTAACCGATCCAAAGTAGCGTTTCACAAAAAAGTCCCTTATATTAGTATTATTTTTCATATGAACTGCGTTCTATTACAGCAGTTTATAGCCTAACCCAAGGAATCATGGAAGAATTAATACTATTAAACGAAGAAGAAAACAAAAGAAAAGGTACCGTCATGAGCGTGGTTCTACACCTTTTGTTATTGTTACTTTGTTTGCTTCCTATGATGAGTCATCAAGATCCAGCTCCCGAACAACAAAGTGTTTTGGTCGCCTTTGGTTTTCCTGAAGAGAATGCACAAAATGTCAAAGTTTCAAGAGCTCCAGTCGAAGTCAAAGAATCCAATAAAGCCAAAGTAGAAGAAAAAAGAACAACAAAAAAAACTTCCGAATCCCCTAATACTAGTAAAGCTCCTAGTAAAACCACTACCCTAGATGATCCAGAAGTTAAAATCATTTCCAAGGGAGAAATCCAACGAAAAGAAAAGCTGATAGAAACACAAAACTTGAAAGAAGCACAAGAGAAAAAAGCAGAAAATGAAGTGCTAAAAAAAGCTCAGGCCGAAGCAGAGGCCAAAAGGAAAGCCGAAGCAGAAGCGAAAAGAAAAGCCGAAGAGGAAGCGCAAGCAAAGGCGGAGCGAGAAAAGAAACAAGCCCTCGAGGCCAAGAAAAGTGAATTTGGTGATTTGCTAAAAAAAGGAACTGGGAATGATACCAAACCAACGGGTTCGGAAAAAGGAGATCCAAATAGCTCTGCATTGGATGGGATGATCACTGGTGATGGGAAAATAGGAGGAGGACTCAGTGGCAGATCTATGTTGTACGAACCAACACTACAAGATAATAGTCAAAAAACAGGAACTGTTGTGGTCCGAGTATGTGTCAATCAAGTTGGAAAAGTTATCGAAGCAAAATTCACTCAAAAAGGATCTTCGACCACAGACAACTACCTAGTCAATCTTGCTGAAAGTCACGCCAAGAAGTATAAATTTAGTCCTGGTGAATTGGAAAAACAATGCGGTACGCTCACCCTGGAATTTAAGTTGAAGTAAACTTTATATTTCTTTCTTTGTTCTCAAGAGGAAACAGTCATATTTCTTAGCTTTGAGGGCAAGATTTTATATTTGAAGCATTTATTTACACTTAATCATTACTTATACAGATATCGAGGACGCTTGTTCCTAGGTATTCTCTTTGTAACATTGTCCAATTACTTTCGGGTTTTGATGCCACAAACCATTCGTAATGGGTTGAATTACGTATCAGATTCTCTTACACAGTACCAGAAAGCTTCAGAATCTGAAAAAGAATCCTTGTTTTCACAAGTAAATGAATCACTTTTGTATTATGGTTTGACGGTTATTGGTTTGGCCATTGCTATGGGCATTTTTATGTATTTCATGAGGCAAACCATCATTGTCGTTTCACGTCTCATTGAATATGACTTGCGAAAAGACATTTTTGCACATTACCAAAAACTGGACATAGCATTCTTCAAACGAAACAAGACTGGCGACTTGATGGCACGGATAACAGAGGATGTAAGTAAAGTGAGAATGTATCTTGGTCCGGCCGTTTTATATGGCATCAATCTTTTGAGCCTTTTCATTGTGGTCATCTATGCCATGTTGAAGGTCAGTGTCACACTAACCTGTTGGACATTATTGCCCCTCCCCTTTCTATCTATTTCGATTTATCTCGTAAGTAGTCTAATTCACAAAAAAAGTGAATTGATACAAGTTCAACTTGCCAAATTAAACAGTATTTCTCAGGAAGTATTTTCTGGCATCAGAATCGTGAAGTCCTATAATAAGGAAGAGCAATTTGTTCAACATTTTGATGATGCTTGCGCGAATTATAAAAATAAATCAATGGCACTTGCCAAAGTGAATGCGCTCTTTTTTCCATTGATGATCTTGCTAATTGGAGTGAGTGTTGTCATCACAATTTATGTTGGTGGTCTTGAAGTATCCAAAGGCAATATCACTTACGGTCACATTGCTGAGTTTATCATTTATGTCAACTATTTAACTTGGCCTTTTACCTCCGTTGGGTGGATTGCATCAATTATCCAACAAGCCGATGCTTCTCAAATGAGAATTAATGATTTTCTAAATACTCCTCCTGCACTAAAAAACAATTCTTCGAAGGAAGTCGAACTAATAGGGAATATTGAATTTAAAAATGTCAGCTTCACCTATGAAGATTCTGGAATAAACGCCTTGAATAATATAAACTTTAAAATATCTGCTGGACAAAAACTTGCCATCGTTGGAAAAACAGCCTCTGGAAAAAGTACGATTGCTGATCTGATATTGCGCACATATGATGTACAAAGTGGATCAATCCAATTGGATAATCAAGATATTCGAAACCTAAATATTAATGATCTACGACGAGGGATTGGATATGTTCCTCAAGATGTCTTTTTATTCTCTGACACGATTGCCAACAATATTAGATTTGGTTATCCCGAAGCAAGTCAAGAAGAGATTGAAAAATTTGCAAAGTATGCGGCAGTAGCTAATGACATAGAAAAACTTCCAAACAAATATGAAACGATGGTAGGCGAACGAGGAGTTAGTCTATCCGGAGGCCAAAAACAGAGAGTATCCATTGCAAGAGCTTTCATTAAAGATCCAAGTATAGTGATCATGGATGATTGTTTGTCCGCCGTTGATACGAATACCGAACAAGAAGTACTAAATTATTTGAATCAAGTAATTGCCAATAAGACTGCCATTATAATTACCCACCGAATTTATAATTTACTAAACTTTGATTTGATCATTGTACTTGATAAGGGTAAAATTATAGAACAAGGCACTCATGAATCTCTGATGAAAAAGAAGGGATTTTACTTTGAAATGTATGAACAACAACAAAATCAAGAATTTGAAATGAATACCTGATTATTTTGTTATTATCCTAAATTAATTACATTTGTAAAGAAACTTTTTAATTATTTTTTAAACAAAACGACAAAAAGTGGAAAACGGCGATAATAACGGAAGATTTGAGAGTGTATACTCCACTAAAGTGAGAGCAGGAAAAAGAAGAACCTACTTCTTCGATGTTCGCAAAACCAAAGGTGAAGATTACTATGTTACTCTTACAGAAAGTACTAGGAAATTCACTGGTGATGGCTATGAAAGACATAAAATCTTTTTGTACAAAGAGGATTTCAACCGTTTCTTATCTAGTTTGGAAGGCGCAATTAATCATGTAAAAACTGAATTGATGCCAGATTATGATTACGAGCAGTTTGAAAGAAGACAAGCAGAATGGGAAGCCCAACAAGCAGCAGAAGGAAATAATACTTTGGAGTCGACCGAAGCTTCTTCTGAACAACCTGCAAAAAATATTGAGTCTGAAGACGATATGAGTTGGTAACTCTCTTCTATTGCAAAATATATTTAAAAAGCAAAGCTTGATCTTATTTGAGCTTTGCTTTTTGCGTAAATTCCAACAGATCAATGGCACCGCTCATTCGCAAATCATAATACTCAATATTCATCCGCTTCAAAATTTTTAGCCATTGATAGTATTGTTTCCAATTGAGATTAGAGAGTAAAATGTATTTGCTATCCATATTTAAAAATTGCTCCAGTCCCTCTTCAAAAGGCTGATCAATCAAGACGACATCGAATTTTTCTCTATCGGATTGATCTATTTCTGATATTAGAACAATCTGAATCTTTTCGTTTAAATTATCGTCAATGTGTCTTTGGAGACCAAGACTACCTTCAATATTTCTCAATGGAACTACCTTTTCTATTCCCGCTTGATTTCTAAAATCATGAGTAAATTCTTTGTCAAGTCCCTGAAATGAATATGCCACATGTCCCTTAATACAATCAATAGTTAGCTCATCTCTATCGTGATACAATTTGATGAATTCTTGTTTCTCTTCGTGGGTATGTTTGATATTTTGATACAATAACAAAGTAAAAAGAAATGCCAGTACCGTTAACAACTTCTTGCGATAGTTAAAAGAATGTTGAATCATGAAAACAATACAACTCAAATAAAAAATTAAAACTGAAAATGTATCCAGATAAATATTTTGCAAAACGGCATTTGGTAGATTCTGAATCCCTTTCATACTCCAAATAAAAAAACTCAAAACATCTTGCAACAGAATCCCTAAAAAACTATTCAACCAAACAGAAACAAAGTTTAAGATTAACAAAATCCCAATACACAAAACAAGAAAAGCTATGGGTATCGCGATCACACCAGATAGAAAGAAATAAACGGGAAACTTATGGAAATATATGACGGTCAAAGGAAAAACAAGTACTTGTGCTGATATCGAAACTGCAACCAAATCCCATATCTTATTCGCCAAGAAAGAATTGAACACTAAAAAACTCGAAACGAGAGGATAAAAATAGACGATACTAAAAAGAGCCAAATAAGAAAACTGAAAACTCAAATTAAAAACTAAAAGCGGATCATAGAGCAACATCAAGAATGCTGATCCGAAAAGAACATTGTAAATATTGATTCTTTCTGTCCATAATTTTCCGATCATAAAAAAGCTAAACATGGTAGCCGCTCGTAAAACCGCCGGAGCTAATCCAGTAACCATTGCAAAGCCCCATATTCCGATCAGCATACCGATAGTTTTGAGGATTTTAATAAACCTATTTCTGTCCGGAATAATCTTTAACACAAGCATCAACAACATTGATACAATTCCAACATGTAAACCTGATACAGCCAAGACATGCATTGATCCTGTCTCTGAAAAAGTATTACGCAATCGTTTGTCCAAGTAATCTCGCTCACCTAAAATCATGGCAGCAGCAATAGCAAATTCCTGTTCTCTATGGATATATTTTTTTAAACTGGCAATAAATTTCTTGCGTTGTTTATGAGCAATTTTTAATAAGGTATTCCCTTGATTTTGCCCGAGAATTTTGATATCCTCCGTTTTCAAGTAGCATTGATATCGAATATTTTGATACTTCAAATATTCTCGATAATTAAATCCACCAGGATTTAAGTTTTGTTGAGGGACTTTTAATCGAGTCAAAAACTCGATACAATCACCAAAACTCAATGCCTTCAATTCTTGACTAGGATTTTTTACAGTCATCACAATCTTCTCCTTAATTCTCAGATTTGGAGAAGATTGAATTTCATATATCTCTAAAGTCATGTGAATTCTCGCTCCTTTATCTTTCAAATCTAGCACTCGTCCTTTGTATTCATTTATCGGAAGTTCCTCACTCTGATAATATGTTGCCAACGAGGAGGATTGAAACAAACGAGTATGTATAAAACCGCTCAATATGCTCAGTAAAAAGAATACTATTGTCCAAAATTTAGGAATTTGCTGTAGAGCCACCAAAGTCACGATTAAAATAAATAACCCGACAATGATAGTATCCCATATATCAATAAATAGCTGGCTTAAAATTACTCCAGCAACAAAACTTAAGAATATTCTAAAAAAAGGTACCTGCTGATAGTTCATGGCACGCATTTGGCATTAATAATAAATAGGATGAATAAATACTCTTCTAGGGAATATCATCTTAATCATTGATCCATTATATGAATACCATTTTTATCAAAATGTAACCTTATATTTGCGGAACCTAACCTAACTAAAATGAATAAAATTGTAACGCTGGATGAGTTCATCATTCAGAATCAAGAAATGCATCAAGATGCTGGCGGGCATTTAACTCGATTGCTAAGAGATATTGGTATTGCAGGTAAAATTATCAACAGGGAAGTGAACAAGGCAGGACTTGTAAACATTCTGGGGATCGATGGTAGTGCAAATATTTCTGGAGATGAAGTTCAAAAACTAGATGTTTTCTCTAATGAAAAAATGATCGAATGCCTTCGAAGTGGTGGACAGTGCTGTGGAATCGCTTCAGAAGAATTAGATGAATTCATACGTTTCACCAATAAGCAATCGATGAATTCTGACTACATCGTAGTGATGGATCCATTGGACGGTTCTTCAAATATTGATGTCAATGTTAGCGTTGGAACCATTTTCGGAATTTATAAAAGAAAATCTAAAGCCGGTACTAAATTAAAAGCGGATGACTTCCTTCAAAAAGGAACGGATCTAGTTGCTTCAGGCTATGTTTTATATGGGACCTCGACCATCCTTGTTTATACCACTGGCAACGGGGTGAATGGATTTACCCTAGATCCGACTATTGGAGAATTCTGTCTTTCTCACCCCGATATCAAAATCCCGCAAAGAGGAAATTATTATTCTGTCAATCAGGGATACTATCTGAAATTCGATGTTGAAATGAGACGTTTTATTGATGAATGTTCGGACATGAATTTAAGATTACGATACATTGGAAGTATGGTTTCTGATATTCACCGAATCATGTTTCAGGGAGGGATCTTCCTTTATCCTAATACTAGAAAATATCCGGAAGGAAAATTACGCCTTTTGTACGAATGCAATCCGATGTCGATGATTGTTGAGCAAGCAGGTGGTAAGGCGATGAACTGTCGATTGGAGCGAATATTGGATTTGCCCGTTTCACATGTTCATCAGCGATCAACCATTGCGATTGGTTCGCCAGACATGGTCGATGAGATGAAGACCTTTGTACAGCGCTACAGTGCCGTTCCAGTGTAAGGAGCAAAATCCAAATAGGGAATTATTCGACGAAAGTCGTCCTCTTTTAAAAATCTTAATTTTCTAAACGCTTCTGCGTCGGAAAAATCACCATGTTGATCTCTATATTGTAGGATCAGCTTGGCTTGTTTCCAATTTACGTATGGATGTTTTTTGAGACTATCTTGCGATATTTCATTAATGGGGATATAGTTGAACGCTTTTGTCGCTTGACATTGCAAATGTGGGATTAAGGTGTTGAACAAACTGTCTTCAATACCATAGACTTCATTGATTTGATCTACATTCTGAAATCCTCCTAAAAGATCTCTAAATTTTATAATTCGTTTAGAAAAAACTGGACCTATCCCTCGTAATTTTTGAAACTCTTCGGCTGTTGCCGAATTGATATCCAAAACAATATTAAATTTTTGCTTTGGAATAGTAGTTTTATCCACAAAACGTCCCTTTTTAGTTGTCGTCCTAAAAATTAGATGATCTTTTATTCGATCAAATTCGTGTTCTTTCAATCCATAAATGGATTGTAACTTCTCCGACGAATCAATTCTTCCTCCCTTCCTTCGAAACTTCATCCAATTTGAAATGGCATAGCGATTAATACCCATCTGGACTAAAGAGACGCTATCTATCTTATTAGGATCAAAATTTTGAATCTTATATTTTCGAGTTAGACTCTTTGATTTAATTTTTTCTTTTTTATCAGCTATAAATTTTGATTGATTAGTTTGAGGATTCGAGCTTTTACTTCGACCTGTAGAAGGAGTATATTTCTCTTTTGGCTGTTCAATAATGGCTTGGCTTACTAAATTGATCGAGTCCGAAGGAATCCTATTGTCAAAATCCTCTTCATGCAAAATTTCTGGATAGAGATAAGTGACAAGCTTGTGTCGGTATCTAAAATAAATCAAAATCACCACCAGTACAAACAAGATGCTTATCCCTCTCCTTTCGTTACGATTAAATTTAAAAAATTCTTGAATCAGCCCCATTTTGACATTTGATTGATTGTAAGCTTTATACCTTTACATTTAGAAATATACATGGCATGAATAAAGGATCTTTTAAAACCCTTATCCTCGGGGCTTCGACCAATGAAACTAGATATTCTAATATCGTCACAAAACGATTGGTGCAGCAAGAAATTGAAGTTGTTCCGATCGGAATACGGAAAGGAGAAATTGATGGTGTCACCATCTTACAAGGCATGCCCCATATTGAAAATGTTCATACCGTTTCCCTTTATCTCAATCCCAAAAGACAAGAAGAATATTATGACTACATCATTTCATTAAAACCTCATCGTATCATTTTTAATCCTGGTACAGAAAATATTGAATTATGGGAAAGAGCGAAAAAAGAAGGAATTCAATGTTTGGAAGCCTGTACTTTGGTGATGTTGAGTACGGGGAGTTATTTACTTTAATTCTAATGAATCATTCACAAATGAATTAAATCAATTTCACTTAGGAAAAAATAATATTTCATATATTTAATCTTGTTGAAATCCCCCAACTCAACGTAAAGCAATTACTGCTTTTAAAAGACGAATAAAAATTTTATTAATTAGTACTCAATCATTGTTAGTACTTATTTGCCTATTATTCGTTTTAAGCTATCTAAATGATTCAACATATTCTACGTCGGACATTACTGGTCTTCTGCTACCTAATCCTTCTTCAAGGCTGTAATGAATTAACTGATATTAGTTCTGATCACTTTGGTGCTACACCAGAAAAGCTTCATGATTCTCAAATTGATTATAGTGCTAAAACAATTTTTTTAAATAGTGCTTCATCAAGTGCTTTAAAAGAACTAACGGAACTGGGACCTAATTTTCAAGCAGGTAGAATACTCGATTTAGAAATAAACCAAACTAATAAAAATCATCTTCTCATTGGAACTGATGGTGGCGGCATATGGACCTCGCATGATCAAGGAAGCTCATGGAATTCAGTTAGTGATTTTCTTCCTTTAATGAACATTTATGATGTTGAACAAGATGGGGGTGAAGCGAATGTTTTCTATGCGGCAGGAAATGATTCCATTAAAAATGCATCAGGACAGTTGATTCCAGACATTCTCATTTCCTACGACAACGGCAACACCTTTAATTTTCTTGAAACTCAGGGAGAGATAATACCACAACACACAACCAAAATAGTAAAAGTACCCAATCAAGCTGGAACTATGTATTTGATCAATAGAATACCCGTTGTGATTAACGGCACTTTAGGTAGTTATACTGTGCTCTTAAAACGAATAATTAGGACCAAAAATTTTGGACAATCATTTGAAGAAATTTTACCTATATATCCAATCAATGGGAGTACCCCAGAAAAATTCATTAATGATCTTATTGTTTTTCCCGATGGAGGAGTTGGTATTTGTACTAGTGATAGTTATTTGTACTCAGCGACTGGAGACAAAGATTCGTTTGAAGAAATTCCTTTACAAATTGATGGTGGAATTAAAGAACTCAAATATTGTCAAGAACATCCAGAATTCCTATATGCTTTAGTATCGAAAGGAGGAAAATATGGAGTTTCAAGAAGTATGGATAGCGGACAATCATGGACCTCAACCAGTGATTTTCCAGCCGGGAATATTTTATTTGGAGCATTGGGTATTCACCCACAAAATCCAGACTTTTATTTAGGTGCTGGTGTAAATTTAAATAGTACCGATAACGGAGGAATAAGCTACGATTTTGTCACCGATGCTGGTGTTGATTATCACACTATACAATTTGATTTAGATTCGGATAGACTATATGTCACTTATGATCAAGGTATAGGATATTTTGATATTTCCACTTTCAACACCGACCGCAGCTATACTTATATAGACTCTGGAATATCTAACATTATGATACATCGCGGTGATTATAGTGACTTTAGTGATAGCATTCTGATTGGATTACAGGACAAAGGAACCCAGACGACGAAAAATTTAAATGGAAAGTTCAAAGGCGTCTGGGGCTCAGATGGGTCCTATTGCTATTTTGACAGAACAAATGAAAACGGTGCGTACGTAAGTCAACAAGGAGGGAGAATATTGAAAGTTACTGATATGAGTCAAGATGTTATTGGAGCTCCAATTCACATACACTACTCTTTAAATGAGCTCGATGCGAATAATGATTTAAGTATTGATCAAGGCGCTACCTTTATCCATCCTTACTGGGTTAATTATTCCAACGGAAATAATTTATTTTTTCCTACTAAATATCGCCTTTGGAAAAGTTTTAATGGTGCGGATAATTGGGAATTGGCATCAGACCCCTATAACTTACAAGGTTTAGTAACTTTTATGTCTATAGACGGGATAAGCAAAGAAGATCCAGACATTTATTGGTCTGCAAATAATCATTTATTTCGGCTTAAAAATGCTAGTTCCACCTATGCGGAAAATCCTGAGAGCATCGAATTTCAATCTTATATTAGATATATTAAAGCTTCTCCTAATGAAGATGCAGTTGTCTATGTTAGTCTTTCAAATGATCAATCTAAAATTTTTAAAATTTCAGAAGCTTTTAGCAATGATCCCCTTATACAAGACATTTCTGGAAATTTTCCAACCGATTTAAATGTTCTATCTATTGCAGTACATAATACTGACCCTAACAAAATTCTTGCTGGTACAGAAAACGGACTATACTACACGCATGACGGCGGAGTAACTTGGTCTCTCGACCCCACTTTCCCTTTTGTTCGAATTTCGGATATCAAAATAAGACCTAGTGATAACCGAATTTATATTTTCACTTTTGGACGTGGGGCTTGGGCATCACAATTTGAGGAAACACCGACCATGGTTGAAATACCATATAATGGAATTGACGACGATTGCGACCCCAATACGCTTGATGATGATCTCGACCAAGATGGATT
>JAHDCZ010000006.1:4494-57088 GCA_020629615.1 Saprospiraceae bacterium | reverse complement strand
CACTCCAAGCTTTAAAACTTACTTCCGTACAATACCTTCTAAAACCCTTGGATATAGAAGATTTGGAACAAGCAATTGAACAAACAATTTCAAAAATCAAAGAAGATGAACAATGGAATAATACGCAGATTCTCCTTCAAAATATCAAAGGGAGTCGAATATCCAAAATAGTAATTCCATTGATTAATGGATTTGAAATAGTTCCAACAGAAGAGGTTTTGTATATCGAAGCAGATGACAATTTTTCCATCATCCATCGAATTGAAAAAAAATCATTAATGGCTTGCCGAAAGCTCAAGTTTTACGAAGAGAATTTAAAAGATCAAGGTTTTTATAGAATACACCGATCAACTATTGTCAATTTGGAATTTGTTACAAAATATACCAAAGGGAAAACTGCCACTCTTACACTTACTTCAGGAAAAGAACTTGATATAGCCCAATCTAGAAAAAAAGGATTTATTAATCATTTTATTTGAAGATGAATTAAATTTCATAAAAACGTTTAATCATTTCGAAAAATCACATTTTCAATTCTTAAATATTTTATAATTCGTAAATTAATAATATTATTCGTTTAAGTATTTCCCTAAAATCGTAATAGGTGTTTTCGCAAATTTGTATTGAGCAAAACATGAAACATGAAACATCTTCTATTTTTTTTATTAATCATCGCATTCTGTAGTTCGTGTGGAACGGGCAAAATCAATTCAATCTATTACTCCCCTTCAAATATTACCAGTGTCGGTTTGGACGAAAAGAACGATTTAAAAGTCAAAGCTAATATTACACAACCCAAAATGCGACGACATGTTGATTCCGGTGAACCACAAGAACTTAGTGAATTACATCTTGCATGGTCACCGTTAAAACATCTTGGACTATATGCAAACTCTCACCGTTATCGTGAATCTTTCTTTCAATCCTTAGCAGATTATGATGTCGTTTCTACCCCTTATATTTCATTTCCTACAGTGTCATTCGATAATTCTAGGCATCAGTTTGATTTAAGGATGAAAGAATTTGGGATTGGTTATTACAATAAGTTTCATCCCAATATTGCTTTTGAAATTTATGGATACCACGGATTCGGAAAAGGAGAACACAGAAGTGGAGGTCATAAATTTGATTATAAAATTTCAAAAACTGGCATAAGAGGATCCCTAACTGCTCATTTTGGAATTTCTAATTTTGGAGCAAGTCTAGCGATGAGCAAATTGAAGTTTCACCATTTTAAAAATAGTTATGACCAAGAATTAAAAGGCCGATCAAACTATCTAATGAGACGACCAGATCAGAATATGATGCAATTCGCTACATTTTATAAATTAAACTTTAAGTTCTTAGAAATCCATTCAGAGATTGGAACTAACCAATCTATCAAACACCAAAACTTCTTACAAAACAATCATTATTTGTCCGTCGGTGCTGGGATTGATATTCAATACATCATCAGTAGATTGAAGAAATAAAAAATCTATTCATCCAAAAATGAGATGAAATTGAGTTTCATAGTATTCTAGTTTCTTCAATGTACAAACAGATAAGATCAACTGAAGTTATCTAAGGTTTATAATAAATCAAAACAACTTCTAAAAACGGACAAAATATTACAAACTATGAAATATTTCTTCTACCTCTTTACATATTTGTTAATTCTAAAATAGACTAGCTTATGATATTTGAATCATTCAATTAAAGATTAGTTTTAACTAACTCAAAACGAGCTATGAAAAAATTACTTCTCCTGTCAAGTTTAATTTTCAATGCTATTCTAATGTTGTCAACTTGTGGTACAGGCACAATCGATTCAATTTATTATTCTCCTTCTAATATCAATTCTATTAGTTTAGATGAAAAGAATGATTTCAAAATAAAGGCGAGTCACGTGCAATGTTTTACTAGACTATATGTAGAACAAGAGTACCATGTAATTGATGATTTTAAAATAGCATACTCACCTATAGAGCATATAGGACTCTATTATTCTCGTCAGAAATATAATGAAAAATTTACCGAAACTCTTCCTATTTATGGGGAATCCAATGGTGGTCTTTTTGGACCTCCTATTATTGGATACGATTCAATTCATCATAAATTCAAAACAAGGTTTAATGAATTTGGTATAGGCTATTATGCACATCCAACAAAATACCTATTCTTTGAATTATACCTTTTTAAGGGAAACGGAAAAGGTAACTTGTTTGTTGAAGATCAGAAATTAGAATTTGATTTCCAGAAATTAGGATTTCGTTCTTCCATGATTGTTCAGTTTAAAAAATGTGATTTTGGACTCAGCCTAGCCACTGGTAAACTACAATTTAAAAACTATCAACATGATTTAAGTGAAGAGCATATTATAAGGTTGACTGATCTTCAAAAAGAATCAGAACAAAAATTAATACAATACGCAACTTTCTTTAAATATCGTGCTCCTGTCGCAAATCCGTTTGTTGAAGTCGGCTGGAGTGAATCTACAAGAGAATCTTTTAATCAAAACAATTTTTACACTTCGGTTGGACTTGCTCTTGATATCGACGATATTTTTAAATTTAGTAGAAATAGAAAGAAGAAAAAATTGAAGCGACAAAATCCTATTTAATTCTTATGATTTAGAAACTTATCGGAAGAGAAATATTCAAAAATTAATCATTAAAATCAAATACAAGAGATCAAAATCTCAAGAGCAAATCAAACCTGACATTATAGTTCTTCCGATTCCAATCTCAACACTCTGATCCGTTCAATTTTTGTATCGCTCACCTCTTCAATGGTAAACTTATACCCATCCAATTCGATCTCAGCGCCTTCTTCCGGAATCTCTCCAGAAGTCATCACAATGTATCCAGAAAGCGTGTGGTACTCCCCTTCCGGAATATTTAAGTTCTCATATTTTTCATTGATATGATCCAATTCGACTCGACCATTGAATACAAATTCGTTTTCAGAAATCATTTCGATGGCAGTCTCTTCTTCATCGTGTTCGTCTTCTATTTCTCCAAAGATCTCTTCAAGGATATCTTCCATCGTGATCAATCCTGCTGTACCACCAAACTCATCGACAACACAAGCAATATTGGTTCCCTCTTTCATAAATGCCAACATTAAATCTTGGACATTCATGGCCTCAGGGACATAAGGCATTTTCATCATAATCTTACGGATTGATTTGGGTTTATCCAATAACTGTTGATGGTGAACATAGCCTATCACATTTTCTATATCTCCATCGATCACAATGATCCTTGAAAGGTTGGATGATTTGAATACTTCGAGTAAATCGGCGATACTTTCGTTGCGATCAATATTAATAATCTCCGTTCTAGGGATCATACATTCTCGTACTTTTCGCTGATTTAAATTCAAAGCATTGGTTAAAATCTCTTTGTCAATATCATCATCTTGTTCGGATATTTGTTGTTCAATGAAGTGCTCGAGATCCACACGAGTCAAGGCTAATTCTGCATTCTCAACCGGTTGCTTAAAAATCGTTTTAAGAATTCCATTTGACATGACCGTTACTATCCATGTAGGAACGGCCAGAAGTGAATTAAAAAAACTCAAAGGATAAGTGACCGCATGCAGATAACTATTGGAAAATAATCGAGCAAAAGTCTTTGGAAGAAACTCTCCAAAGATTAACACGATGAGCGTAATGATAAGCGTACTGATAAGGATAAACAGAACAGAATTTTCTTCAAAACCAGTAAAAATTGTCAACAACAATTCGTTCATGAATATCGTAAAAACAACCAATGAAATGTTGTTTCCTACCAGCATCGAACTGATAAATTTTCTTGGCCGTTCGTAAAATCGCGCTAGGATTTTTCCGCGTCGGTTCCCTTTATTCTTTAAAACTTCAACGCCTAGTTTACTCGCAGAAACAAAGGCAATCTCCGAAGAAGAAAAGAAAGCAGAAAAGAGTAAGAAAATGACAATAAGTAATATTAGCATAGCACTACAAACATATTACAAAAATATTTAAAATCTTATTGAAGCCTTTTTCTTTTTCGGATGGGCTCCGAATCATTTTCATTCCCCGAAAGGGCCTGGTCGATCTCATCTACTGTCATCTTACCGGAAAAATTGGATATTTTGAATTCCTTAAATTCTTGATCGGTTTCGAAACCATAACCAAAAACCGTATCTCCTTTTTCGGGTTGAGTGATTCGAACAAACTTATCGGTATAAATTAATTGCTTTTTTTCGTCCCAAATTAATTCAGAGGTTTCTAACTTATCATTAGACTTATTGTAAAGGATTACACTATCGCGAGCAATAATAATATTGTTGGTATACTCACGAATCGCGTATTTAGAATCCAACCAACTTTCAACTTGTTGTCTTTGGTTGTAAAACTCAACATGTAATCCATCTGGAAATTCCTCTCTTGTTTCTTTTCCTTCTCGGTCGATACGCATGGTCGGACCCCAAGCCTTTACCTTTAATTGGGCCGAATCAGAATAATTAATCAATACATCATGTGCTATCTCGTCTAGAGGTACCTCTTCCGAAAGCAACTTATTAACATCCGTCATTTTGTTTTCACAGGATAGGAGTACTATTAGGCAGCAGCCAAAAAAAATTCTATACATGTTATCTTAATAAGGTAATGTCTCCATAATAATCTATCACTTGATCATCGATATATAGCACTTTGGCCAACCAAGAATAAACTCCAGGGTTTAACTCTTCATTTTTAAACTTGCCGTCCCAACCCGATGGAGGATCATTAAGAGGAACATTTTCTTTAAAGAAGATTCTATTGCCCCAACGATCAAAAACGTATAGTTCAGTAATGATCACAGCAGCTTTTCCTGGAAAAACAGTAAAGAATTCATTATGTCCATCATTATTTGGACTAAATATATTTGGGGCATAAAATGGACGTTGATCATCGACTGTCACCAATACATCATCTGAAGCTCTACAACCAGCTTCATCAAAAATCGTAATCTCATACACCTGAGTTTGGGTAGGTAAGACTGTAGGATCTAAGCAATCGTCGCAACTAAAATTCTGATTAGGCGACCAAGAAATATCGACAGATACATTGGGTGTGTAACTGGCATTAAAATCGACCATACATCCAAAAATCGTTTCTTGATCAGGACCAGCATCAACAATTAAGGGTGGAGGAGCTAAAACTTCTATCATCACACTACTTATGCATCCCTTTCGATCTTGAATGAACACCTCATAAACACCCGCATCCAAATTTGAAAAAACGGGACTCGGTTGAAAATTTACACCATCCAAGCTGTATTGATAGACCGGACTTCCACTTTGGCCCATTGCAGTAATCGAACCATCAGGAATATCAAAGCAAATTAAATCTTCAGCAACAGCCGTCACCGACAAGGTACTTGTATCGGCACAACATGCTTCTACGAAAAAATCGATAATCTTAGTGACAGTACATCCACGCGAACTTTCGATTGTTAATGCAGCCAATTTATCTCCAAAAGAATCATATACCACATCATGAGGTCCTTCACCAGTAGCAAAAACAGGAGTAGCTCCAGCACCAAAATTCCAAGTCCACTCCACGATCTGATCTGTTTGTGAAGAAGACAGATTTGTAAATTGAATCGTTTTGTCGCACTCAAATTCATCTAGAGCAAGAATTTCAAAATCTGCCTCAGGACCTAAAAATGTCCCGGTACCACCAAACTCAATGCTAAAACCAGAACCAGATTCAGAGAAATTGTTGATGATAAGCGTATAACTTTCACCAGAAATCATATCCAAGGCTGCCACAAAATTGTCATCTCCTGGAGAACAACCAGGAAACTCCTCAAAGTCTGTTGAACTCGAAGAAAGACCTGTTAATCCCGCACAAGGCGTTTGTGCTGCCGTACCCGGCATTATCGTTTCACCAGTAGCCATACAACGGAGCAATTCTTTATTGGAACAATCATCAATTCCATTAGGTAAACGATAGACTGCAAAATCGATATCGTCTGTTTCATTATTGGGTGTCAGTGTAAATGTTAAAGTCCCAGATTGATCACAGGTCCAATTATACCAAACAGAAGCAAATTCAGCTTGAATACATGAATTACCTACATCGTCCACTATATCACCTGTACCCGCTAAATTTTCAATAAAAAAAGGATCTGTATTACACAAAGTCACCGCATCTTGGCAATCAGCTTCAGGACTCGGTACTGGTATAAAGGATTCAATACACAATTGAAAGTTTCCTACATTGTCATTTCTCGCGTCTATTCTTATAATATATGTCTGCCCAATAACCAAATCTACTTCCGTTAACTCAACCGTATTTGTTCCAGACAAAATAGAACCACAAGCGATCAGGTTCAGACTCCCACATGTACCTTCATATACTGCCATGGATGGTTGTAAAAAATTATTATCTGTAAAAACTTGTTTACCTAATAGTTGAAAAAAAACTCCGGGAGCTGTAGGAGTAAAAGTAAACCAAACATCATGATTGGCCGTTGGCCAACAAGAAGGCAAAGCCTGGGCTGAAGGAGTTGCATCTATATTACTATACTGATCCACATCGGTACAAAACTGAGAAATATTACCCAAGTGGATGGCTGCGAAACATTCGTCATTAGGGGGTTGAGCCACCATAAGTGAGGCTGCCAATACAAAGCAAAGTATAAAAAAAGATTTTTGGAATTTTTGTTTTATCATATTTGTATTATTCCATCAATGAACGAAGATAGTGATTATGCTATTGATTGCGCAAGTAATTATTTGTCCTTATCGCGTTTGTAAGACGAATCACTCTACTTAATAGACCATTTAAACAAAGAAAAGGCTGGTTTCGTTGACCAGAAAGCGGCGTTTTTAACGCTTATTTAAGAAATCGGAGGGATTATTGCGGTCTCACAACTTGAAAATCAACTTACTTGTGGATTATTTTTACGAGATTCGAGTATAGATTTAACTTATGCTCTACCTAGTCCCTACACCTATCGGCAATCTTGACGACATCACCTTGCGAGCCATAAAAGTACTAGAGGAGGTCGAATATGTATATTCCGAAGACACCAGAGTGACAGGTAAACTTTTGAAGCATTTGGATCTTAAAAAAAACCTTCGTTCGTTTCACACTCATAACGAGCATAAGGTCGTTGAGCAGCTTGTAGAGTTATTAAAACAAGATATCTCTATTGCATTGGTCTCTGATGCTGGAACTCCCGCAATCTCTGATCCCGGTTACCTGCTCGTCAAGCGATGCCACGAAGAAAATATAAAGCTCACTTGTTTGCCGGGCGCAACGGCTTTTGTTCCCGCTTTGGTCGCTTCTGGTTTGCCCTCGGACCGATTTTATTTTGAAGGGTTCCTACCACAAAAGAAAGGTCGCCAAAAGAAAATGCTCTTCCTCAAAGAATTCAAAACTTCGATTATTCTATACGAATCACCACATCGATTGGTTAAACTTCTTAAAGAAATCATAGAACATTTTGGTCCAGAGACAATGGTATCTGTTGGACGTGAAATCAGTAAACTCTACGAAGAGATCAATACTCAAACGGTTCAGAATTTATTGAGAGATTATGAATCGCGTCCTTCGATCAAAGGTGAAATCGTGGTTATTATTGATAATAAGGCTTAGTCCTTTATTTGATATTACTAGGTAGTAAGTAGTAAGTACAAGACTGACTTCTTAGTACTAAGCATATCATACTAAATACTGGTTATATATTCCTCGAACGATTCCCCGTGGCACCAAGAGCCGCCTCTTTAAGCGCTTCGGTATATGTAGGATGCGGGTGACAAATTCTTGACATATCTTCGGCCGAAGCTCTAAACTCCATTAAACTCACAGCTTCCATAATCATATCCGCCGCTCGGGCTCCAGTAATATGAACTCCTAAAACCTCATCTGTCTCTTTATGAGACAAAACCTTTGCCATACCATCAGTATCCATACTAGCTTGAGCACGACCTAAAGCTTTAAAGGGAAACTTTCCCACGTTGTAAGGTATTCCTTCAGCCTTTAATTCTTGTTCCGTTTTTCCCACCGCTGCAACTTCAGGCCAAGTGTACACCACACCAGGAATCAGGTTGTGATTAATGTGTGGTTTTTGGCCTGCGATGTATTCTGCAACATAGACGCCTTCCTCTTCTGCTTTGTGCGCCAACATCGCACCACGAACCACATCACCTATTGCATATACATTAGGAATATTTGTTTCCAAATGATCATTTACTTCCACTCGACCACGATCGTCCGTTGCCAAACCAATATTTTCAAGACCCAAATTATCCGTATAAGCTCTTCGCCCAATGGCTACTAGGCAGTAATCCGCTTTCATCGTTAGAATCTCATCGGTATCTCTTTTTTTATAAGAAACCGTAACATTAGATTTGGTTGCTTTGACATCTGTCACCATATGATTCAGATGAAATTTAAAACCAGATTTTTTTAGTGATCGCTGTAACTCTTTAGAAGCATCTTTATCCATCGCTCCTAAAATCTTGTCTTGAAATTCGATCACTTCAATTTCAGCACCGACTCTAGCAAACACGGATCCCAATTCTAATCCAATCACACCGGCACCGATCACAATGACTTTTTTCGGAACCTTATCTATATTTAAAGCTTCGGTAGAAGTGATAACTCTTTTTTTATCGTAATTAAATGCCTCAGGTGTAATTGGCTTCGACCCAGTAGCAATAATAACTTTATCCGATTCAATTTCTTGAGAGGTATTATCTGATTTGGTGATTTTAATTTTGTTTGCAGTTACAAACGAACCGTAACCATGAAAAACATCAATTTTGTTTTTCTTCATTAAATATTCAACCCCACCAGTAATTTTGGTGACCACATCATTTTTCCGTTTCACCATTTGTTTCATGTCTACAGAGACGTTTCCAGTTTTAATGCCGTGCTCTTTAAAAGTATGCCTTGCATTGTGAAAATGTTCTGAAGAATCGAGCAAAGCTTTTGAAGGAATACAACCTACATTTAAGCAGGTTCCTCCCAATGTATTATATCTTTCGATGATAGCCACTTTAAATCCAAGTTGAGCAGCTCTAATGGCTCCAACATATCCTCCAGGCCCTGAGCCTATCACTGTAATATCGTACTTCATTCTAGTATAGTCTTTATTTAATTTGATGTCTTTGAATCAAGACTCCGATTTGGTTTGATTATCTTTTCCTTGGTTACCTTCTTTATTTTGTTTGTTGCGGTTTCGATTGCGGTTTCTGTTTCGATTCCGATTATTTCTACTTTTTGCTTGAGACTTTTGATTTGAATTTCCTTCGGATGATTTCGCTTGATTCTGTCCTTGATTTTCCTTCGGACTTTGATTTTTTGAACTGGAATTTGATGGAGAGTTCTTAGGTTTTCCTTGATTTCTCCCTGAAGATTTATTTTGTTTTTGAGAGTCTTTGGATCTATTTTGACCTGATTTAGATTTTGAAGCTTTTGCATCTTCTTTCGCTTTCCCTTTATGACCTCGATCGCTTCTTTTTTGAGACTTTCCTTTATTTCTATTTTTGTTTCGATTATTTCTACGTTTCTTTTTGACATTGGGTAATTCTATTTCACCCGTCACGTCTGCAAATTCTATGTCATCGACTTTTTTCATTTGCTCTTCGTAGAGCGCTTCTTTGTCCAACAAATCCGAAGGATACTCACCTTGTTTATTCAGTGCAATGATTTCTTTGACACGATCCTTATCAAGTGCGACTATTGGTCCTCTTCCTCTTTCGAGCAAATAACTATAGTACATCATTCCCTTAAAGATATCTTTCTTTATGAGGGCTGCCTTTCCTATTTTTGTTTTGAGAAAATCCGCACTTTTAGGAAACTCCTTCAGCGCATCCATGTAGGTATCCAATTCGTAATTCAAACAGCACTTCAGTCGTCCGCATTGACCTGATAGTTTGGTTTGGTTAATGGCAATATTTTGATATCTCGCAGCACCTGTACTTACCGATTTAAAATCGGATAACCACGTAGAACAACATAATTCTCGACCACAAGAACCAATACCACCAATTCTAGCAGATTCTTGCCGTGCTCCGATTTGACGCATTTCTATCTTAACTCGAAATTCTTTTGCGTAGGTTCGAACTAATTCTCTAAAATCGACTCTACCTTCTGCGGTATAATAAAAGGTAGCCTTTCGTTTGTCACCTTGATACTCTACATCTCCCATTTTCATATCGAGACCTAGCGTTCTAGCTATAACTCTTGCCCTAACCATAGTCTTCTTCTCCATGGCACGAGCTTCTTCCAATTTCTCTAAATCTCTTTCATTGGCCACTCGAATAACACTATTTGCGACGCGGTCTTCACTTATCCCTCGCTTTTTTAATTGCGTACGCACCAATTCACCAGATAGGGAAATTCGTCCTGTATCGTAGCCCGAGCCAGTTTCCACCACGACCATATCCCCTGTCTGGGTATTATTTAAATTATTTAAAAAGAAATCCTTTCTTGATCCCTGTTTAAAACTTACTTCGACCATTTTGAAAGCCGAGGGATCATACAATTCAATATCACTTAACCAATCGTAGGTATTTTTTTTATTGCATGACCCCGAGGTACAATGTCCTTTTGATCCGCATCCTTGTGGCACTCCATTGACAGTCTTACTACATGACCCACATCCCATAATTCTTATTTAATAGTTTATGATAGATTTTGCTAACGATTTGGCTTTCAAAGCATGAAACATGCTGATACTCACATCCATCGTTGCAATTTTTATATTCGCATTTCTGCGAATGTTGATGAGCAATTGATTGACTCCTTCTTGTAAAATTTCAAGTTTTTCTACATCAATTATTTTACTCATCTTCTGCACTGTTTCCTTTTCCTCCTCACTCAGGCGCAATTGGTCCGTTCCTAGAAATAAATATTGATAGTATTCTCTAAAGAAATACAAAGAATATTCTAGAAAAGAACGTTGCATATTCTTGGAATATTTCGAATAATGATCCACCCAAGAAATTAATATACTTGGCTTTTGGCCAAATTGATAACAGGCTCGTAGCCAGTTTAATAATTCTTCAGAATAACCAACATTATGGTTTTCTGCTAGTTCATCGGCTCTGGACATATCTCCGTTGGACAAAAAAGCCAATTGCTGAGCCTGAACCTGCTCCATTTGATATCGCTGACAAAGATAGTTCATTATTTCATCATCTGAAAATACAGGAACCCTAAGTAATTGGCAACGAGAAAGAATTGTATTGAGAATTGATTTAATTTGATTGGTTATCAGAATAATAATGGTATTTTCTGGTGGTTCTTCGATCAATTTAAGTAATCGATTCCCTTCTTTACCTAGGAAATGTGCTTGCCATATAATTTGGACTTTATATTCTGATTCAAATGTCTTCAAACCAAGCGTTTTTATCATCCGATTGCATTCTGTCGTATTGATATTAGGAGCTTTATCTTCGGCATTGATCTTTCTTAGCCAATCAGAAATTCCAGCATGAGGTGTGTCGAGAATCAATTCTCTGAACTCATTTAAAAAATCACTGCTGGTCGTATCTTCTCTTTTTTTATTGTCCTTTTTGATCACCGGAAAAGCAAAATGAAGATCCGGATGAATCAACTTTTTAGTCTTTTGACAAGCGGAACATTCGCCACAGGATTCGTCCGTTGATCTATCAGTACAGAATAGATAAGAAATGAATGCTAAGCATAAAGCTAGACCTCCTCCACCTGTCTTTTCAGAAATGAGTAAAGCGTGTGGAATTTGATCCTTTTCAACGGCCTCAATTAAATACTCTTTCTCCTGCGTTTTTCCAGGAATATCGCTGAATTTCATTGACTTCTCATTCTTGACTTATAGAACTTTATCATCCTATTATTAGTTGTACAAAAGTATTCAATTTAAAACTTAATATAACATAAATTAATAATTCCATGAACCCTTAATTCTTAGTTAATGCTAAATTAGCAGTACAAGTACGTTTTTATGAGAATATCAATTTTTAGACTGGCCCATTTCAATGCAGCACATCGATTGCACAATCCTAATTGGTCTGACGAGAAGAACAAAGAAATTTTTGGGGTTTGCAACAATAAGAATTATCACGGACACAATTATGATCTTGAAGTCAAATTGACTGGAGAGATTGATGAGGAAACGGGATATCTCATCGATCTCAAAATATTAAAGGATATCATTAAAGAAGAAATCGAAGATCGGTTTGATCATAAAAACCTTAATTTGGATACCGAAGAGTTTAAGAATTTAATGCCATCAACTGAAAATATTGCTATCGTCATTCATTCCATCCTATCCCGACGTTTAGGACCAGAATATGAAATCGCGATCAAACTTTGGGAGACCCCAAGGAATTACGTGCAATACCCTGCATAAATAAGTATTACACAAAGAAAAACGGGAGACTGTTTTCACAATCCCCCGTTTTATATTTTTTATTACGGTATTCTTATCTTTTAGAGAGTCTAATCACTTTAATATTATTTCCACCAGCGTCAAAAAGTCTCACGATATACATTCCATTTTGGATACTAGAAATATCATAAGAATTTCCTTTTTTATGCGAATACGTAGCGATTTCTTTTCCTATAATATTAAACAATGAAACTTGCTTTACACGATCATCCGCTGTGATTGAAAATTTTTCACTTGTAGGATTAGGGAAGATTGACATTAATTCAATATCAAAATCACTCACGGAAGTAGATGTGGCTGTAAAAACAACTGTAAATGAATTTAGAACTGTTTCAGGACTAGCAGGATTAAAAAACTCAATAATTAATTCACCACTACCAGTAACTCCATTGGGCTTACATTTTAAGTCAAAGGTTGCCTTTTGACCACTTGCAAACTCATTCGGATTGTCAGAAGGACATTCTTCTTGACCATAATCGTAGCAAGTATTCAAATCACATAGTGAAAATTGCCACTCATCAGGAATTTCATTTCTTACCATTCGCCATAAGGCAGTCAATCCTTGTCCCTCGTTGTTAATATCAAATGATGTCTCTATAGTTTCTGAAGCAACACCCGACACTTCTACCATTTCTGGAACAACATCCATCTGAGCAGTAAGGGTCAAAAATGAAAAAACAAATAAAAATGTAAAGTTTAATTTCATAACACTCGTTTTACAAAACATTGAACTACAAACACTTACGTATCCGCAGAACATAAATTTTCTCTTTGAAAGATTCTTACCTCATGAAGATAGCAAAAAACAGCTATTTAATCACCAAAAACCTTGTTAAGAATAAGTTATTGTACAATTTTGTCGCAATATAGTCATATTAAATAAAAATATAATATGTTTTTATTAATTTTATCTCAACCCTTTTGAACTTTATTCTTCAAAACATCATGCAATTGTCTTTCGAATGATAATTCGTTGTCATAACAAAATGCATATTTAATAAAAAATGGAAAATCCATGCATATAGCGATTATCGGAAATGGAATAAGCGGTGTAACAGCAGCAAGATGGCTTAGAAAATTAAGCGATTATAAAGTAACAATTATCTCTTCCGAAACTCAACATTTTTATTCTCGACCAGCCCTAATGTATCTCTACATGGGACATATGAGGTTTGAAGATATAAAACCTTATGAAGATTGGTTTTGGAAAAAAAATCGGCTCGATTTGATTCAAGACAAAGTCACTTCTATTGATTTCAATTCTTCAGTTTTGCACTTAGAAAAAGGTAATCTTGTACACTATGATAAGCTTATCCTAGCTGTTGGCTCCAAATCAAATAAATTTGGCTGGCCAGGACAAGACCTCCAAAGAGTATCTGGTTTGTATGATCTTCATGATTTGCAAAATATGGAGAAATATAGTGAAGGTCTTTCAAGAGCTGTAATTGTTGGAGGTGGTCTCATTGGTATAGAAATGGCTGAAATGTTTCATTCAAGAAAAATTCCAGTCACTCTGCTAGTTCGCGAATCTTCATACTGGGATAATGTTTTGCCAGAAGAAGAATCAGCCATGATTACAAGACATATTAGATCTCATCATTTTGATCTTCGGTTAAATGTAAATCTTCAAGAAATAGAAGATAATGGTCAAGGAGAAGCATGTGCCGTAATCATTAAAGAAACAGGAGAACGTATTCCATGTCAATATGTTGGTTTAACTCCTGGGGTGAGCCCTAATGTAGAATTTCTCAAAGCATCGGATTTGAATATCGGTAAAGGCATCCAAGTCAATGAATACCTTGAAACTAATATCAAAAACGTCTACGCTATTGGAGATTGCGCTGAAGTCACTCATCCCATCGAAGGCCGACGACCTATTGAAGCCATTTGGTATACAGGTCGAATGATGGGCGAAACGGCTGCTCGTACCATTTGTGGCAAAAAAGCAAGCTACAACCCCGGTATATGGTTTAATTCAGCGAAATTTCTGGACATCGAGTATCAAGTTTATGGTCATGTCCCAAACAAAACTCCAGATCATTACGAGACCCTTTATTGGGAACATCAAAACGGCGAAAAAGCCATCAGAATTAATTTTGATAAGAACTCAAATGCTGTGGTAGGATTTAATTTAATGGGAATACGATATCGTCATGAAGTCTGTGAAAAATGGCTCAAAGAAAAAACACCAGTCTCTACTGTGCTCCAAGATTTAAGCTTGGCTAATTTTGATCCTGAATTTTACAAAATGTACGAACAAGATCTCGTCGATCTCTATAATCAAAAAACTGGAAGTGATTTAAAGCTGAAATCCAAGAGGAGCTTAAACAAGGTTTTACAATTTTTAAAAAAATCAAAAGCCTAAATCATGAAAACAATACAAAAAATAGGGCTTTTTATCTTTCTGGGAGCCCTGGCCATATTTACTGCCTCTTTAGGTCTTAGCAAGCACCAATTGAATGCAGATAATTTATCCGTTACCAACGAATACCACAAAAAAGCAATCTTAGAGGCTGCCACTAATCAAGGGCTTCTAGGAAATTCAACCTCATTGAGTAACATTGCTTTTATCAAGCAACTCAGGCAATCTATGTTTAATGCGCAAACTGCTCTCAACGAGAGTTTCAGCAAAAATCCGCCAGAAGGAATCCCCGAATGGGACTACAAACTCGGGGATTGGAAGATTGGTGATTATGTTTTTCAAACAGTTAAAGCCTCCAGTACTGGTCTTCTGCCCAATAATCGCAATTTATTCTTCTTCCTAACTTTTGGAATGGCCTTAATTGGAGGATTGCTTTTCATTCTTCCTAAATTCTTGCAAGCTCCCGGAATCAAAAACGATGGCATCTATCATTCTTCTCTTACGAGAGGATTAACATTCGGCCCCCGAGCCGTCTTTATAGGGGCAACAATTTTGGGTGTATTATTGTATGGTTGGTTTTATATGGATGGAAAATTATTCTGGCCCATCTTGACTTTAGTTGTGATCACGATCATCATTTTTCTAGTGCTATACAAAGAAAAGCAAAATAGCTTATCGCCTGCCAAATCGGCCTCGCCCAACGTAACGGCTAGCCTAGGCATTTTTTCAGGAATATACTTGATCGGATTTTACATTTTGCTGTATTGGGCGCCGGAGTATATGACCAACTGGATTCTACTTGTCGATCCCATCAGTGAGTTTTTAAGTGGAAATCCCGCGAGTCAATGGTTTCTATATGGCTTTCTTTACTCGATCATTGTCCTTGTAATGGGAATCCGAATGATTTCCAAATACCGCCATAACAAGTATCAAATCGTCCGGACTTTTTCGGTGATGTTTTTTCAAACTTGTTTTGCATTTATTCTACCAGAGATTCTTATCCGCTTAAATCAGCCCTATTTTGATTTTAAAAATATTTGGCCCTTGGATTATGACTTTTTCTTTGATTGGAACATCAATAATCTGATTAACAGTGGCGGGCTAGGTATTTTCATGTTAGTTTGGGGAATCACATTAACAGTTCTGGGAGTTCCGATCATCACTTATTTTTTTGGAAAACGATGGTATTGTTCTTGGGTTTGCGGATGTGGAGGATTGGCCGAAACCATGGGGGATCCATTCAGACAATTATCTGATAAAAGTTTGAGAGCTTGGAAATACGAACGCTATATCATCCATGGCGTATTGGTCTTTGCCGTATTTATGACCTTGATGGTTTTGTACAGCTATTTTACTGGATCGAGGGATATCCTCTTTTTTAATAGTGATGTGGTCCGTAAATGGTATGGCTTTTTGATCGGTTCTGCTTTCGCAGGAATAGTAGGGACTGGATTTTATCCTTTGATGGGAAATAGAACGTGGTGCCGATTTGGTTGTCCACTTGCTGCATACTTGGGTCTAATTCAAAAATATAAATCTCGTTTCCGAATCACAACCAATGGTGGCCAATGTATTTCGTGTGGAAATTGTTCGACCTATTGCGAAATGGGAATTGATGTAAGGCATTATGCCCAACGGGGGCAGGATATCGTTCGCTCTTCTTGTGTGGGATGTGGTGTTTGTTCGGCAGTTTGTCCAAGAGGAGTCTTACGTCTAGAAAATGGTAGTACTGATATTTCGCAAAGAGCGACAGAATTAAGGACTATCCACATTAGCGAAAGTGAGGTAAAAATATTAGCATAGAATTTGCGATACACAATCTAATATTAAGCGAGAATAAAGAGATGAAAAAAGATACAGCTATCATTTTACTACATGCGCAAGACCATGATGGGATTGTCCCTGCTGTGACAGAATTTGTGTTGAATAATCAGGGAAAGATAAAAAAGCTTGATCAACACGTGATAGAAGATGAGAAGCGCATTTTCATGCGAATTGAATGGCTCTTGACAAATTTTGCGATTCCTCAAGAGAAGATCGGTGAGTTTTTTAATACTTTGATTGCAGAAAGATTCCAAATGAAATGGAGTCTACACATACGAAATAAAAAAACGAGGGTTGCACTATTTGTATCGAAGTATGCACATTGTTTTCATGATATCTTATCGCGATACGAATCCAAAGAGTGGGATATTGACATCCCCATCATCATTAGTAATCACGAAAAATTTAGGTATGTCGCAGAACGTTATGACATCCCATATCACTGTTTTCCAATAACCAAGGAGAATAAAAAATCACAAGAAGCCCAGGAGTTAGCCCTACTTAAAGAATATCAGATCGATCTAGTGGTTATGGCGAGATATATGCAAATATTAACCAACCATTTCATCGATCAATACCCCAATCAAATCATCAATATTCACCACTCTTCCCTACCCGCTTTTGCAGGTGCAGATCCTTATGGCTCTGCGTTTAGGCGAGGTGTCAAGTTTATGGGAGCCACCGCACATTATGCCACCGAAGATTTAGACGAAGGACCAATCATCGTTCAAGATGTGATTCCTATAAGCCATAGAGATTCTATCGCCGATATGAAAAGAAAAGGAAAGGATATTGAAAAACAAGTATTGGCTCAAGCTGTCTGGGCACATCTTAATTACAATGTACTGACTTACAAAAACAAGACTGTTGTTTTTCAATAGTGCGTGCAATTAAATGACATACTCATTAAATTGTGTTCCATATTCTCAAAGGGATATTTTCATTTTTTCACAATAACATATAGAAAAATAATATATATAAAATAATATTCATACCTTCGATTCAAATTCAATAAACAACTCAAGCTGTTATTATGAAAAAGAATCTATTTGCGATCATCGCTAGTATGATATTTTTGGGATTTGCGATTCAATTAAATGCGCAACAATCCGATCAATGCATTGACCTTCAGACGGAAATTAAATTGAGTAAATGTCAATATGATTTCGTAGAAAGTGAAGGCTTTGATTATCACGACGAGGCCTTATTTGATCTTATTTCTAAAGCTTTCGCGAAAGCGAAAAGAAAAGGAACGACCAACTATTTTAGGGATGCGGGAACTGCTCAATTGGAAAGTGATCAAACCATCACCTTATTTGATGTGCACAATTTTTTCTTAACGGATGATAACCGTTTGGAACGACTATCGATTAAACGATTAAACACAGAAATTGATGAAGACGCGAACATAGCGAGAATCTATTATCAAATTTCGTTTATCGTGGATGGAAGATCAGGTGATAATTGTGCCAGACTAAAGAATAAATTTGAAAAGAAATACAGAGTCTTTCAACACGAATCGATCTTAAGAGATCATATTCAACCGTTTGTTGCTAAGTATTTAGATAAGGCCAATAAGCGCACAACCAATTATTTTATGTGTAATTAACCTCAAAAAACACACATCAAAAAGGGCTTTTCTTTAATAGATTAGCCCTTTTTTTTGCAGACACTATAGGTTATAATAAATACCCATTAGTTTATCAACACGCTCCTTAAAGTACTTGAAATCATTTTCCATTTTGATGAAAAACAGTTCGCGATATTGATAACCCTCAGAACTGATTAAGACTGATCGTTTTTTAATTTTATTGAACCATTCGGTGGAGAATCTATGAAATTCTTCATTGTGCGTAACCATAAAATTGGGGTAATCATAGCCTATAAAACTTGATTTGATATACTTTGATTGATATAAGACAATGTTCAAGTAATTCCCAAAATCATTAAGGTAAATGGTCAATTGACTTTCCGGTGCCATCACTCCCTTGATGGACTTGAGGCCTTTGATTGCGATGTCTCGCAAATGTTCTATTAAATTTTCAATGTCTTTCATGAGCTTCTCGAGGTAAGATGCGTCTTGAAAGGCTCTGATCGTAATACAAAAAATAACTTGCTGGTACAGATTATTCAACATGTTAGAATTCCATATTTCTGTTACTGGATGACCATAATAACTATCCAAAACATCATTACGGATGGCTTGTATTTGTTGGTCGTAATCCAGAGTATCAGTAATCATCAACTGATTGTCTTCCCAGTGCAAATGACTCCAAACAGATAAAACAAAATTAAATATGTATTTGTGGGAGAAATAATAGAAAATAGGTAACTCATTGGCGAGATATGCCAACTCCTTCTTTTCTTCTCCAGGAGCGGATGAACTATTTTTAAGGGGCTGTAAAAAGAACTTGAACTGATCAAAAAAGGATTCTGCCGTTTTTCTCTCCTGCTTAAAAAAGGGGTGATTAAATGAAATATACTTGTCATCTTGAAAAACAGAATCCAAAGAAACATCAAAATGTTTTCCGATGACCAATGCCTCTTCGATGGTTAATCCAGTTTCACCATTCATTCGCTTATAAGCCGCCCCCTTCCGAATATTGAGTATTTCCATCAATTCGTAGAGAATGTTATTCCCATATGCTTTTCTGTTGGCAATGAATTTAAAAAATCGCTCTTGTATTTCCTTCTGCCTGTTCATGATCGCTTTGATTATTCCCACTCAAATTAAATAAATTTGTCTAGTTGAGGCAATTCAAGATTGAAATGGGACATATTTTTGTCCTGAATCATTGCTTTAACAAGTTTTTAAGAACTTAAAGGCACTAAATTCTATGAGAATATGTTTATCTTTAAGGAATTATCATTTGAAATTTAAAAAAGTAACATAATATGAAAAAGTTAATGTTTATATGCTCATTACTTGTTTTTGGAGCATTTAGTGTGAATGCACAATCATGTTCTAAAGGTAAAAAAGCAGCTTGTTGCAAGTCAAAGGCTAAAGCAGCAGCAGTAAAAGGTGACGCATCTGAAACAGCTGTTGCTTCAGCTTACATGGAGGCAGCGGAAGCAGCGGCAAATGCTGATGAAAATATCATGAAAAGAGTTTGTGAAAAAACAGGTTCTGTAGGATATTACGAAAAGAATGTTTGTTCTAAGAGTGGTAAAGTTTCTTACAAAGAAGTAAACTACAACGAAGACTTGAAGAAATTTGTAAACGTGTCTCCTTCTGAAGTGCAATCTGCGATGATGGAAGGTGAAGTGATCAATGTTTCTGGAAATACAGACGATGCCAAAGCACCTAAGGCTAAAAAAGCTTGTTGCAAAGGAAAAAAGAAATCATGCTCCAAAAAAACAGATTCTGAATCATAAAAAAGAATCAGATGATTTTAAAAGGCAGTTGCGTTTCGTAGCTGCCTTTTTTTATTCCAAAGAATTATGATAGGTAAAAGATTAACCATTAAGGGTCGTGTCCAGGGAGTGAGCTTTAGATTTTATACCCAACTCAAAGCGCAAGAGCTAGGATTATTTGGCTACGTCATTAATCAAAAAAATGGCACAGTGTTTATCGAAGTTATCGGAGAATTGTCTCAAATAAATAACTTTGTAAAATGGTGTCATATTGGCTCGCCGGCTTCCAAAGTAGTGCAGATCGTTCAAGAGGACATCATTGCGATTAACGAGGCAATATCAAAATTCAAGGACTTTAGAATAATACGATGAAACCAATCCGTGTAGAAGAATTTCAATCTGAGGTAAAACAAGGCATACCCTATGAGTTACCGCCAAAAGTAAATTTACATGATAACGTCAGCCATGCGCCTAAACGAAATATTAATCAACTTACACTTAAAGAAAAAAAACTTGCCGTAAAAAACGCATTGAGATATTTTCCAAAGTCTTGGCATAAAGAATTGGCAGAAGATTTCAAAGAAGAATTGGAAACCTATGGTCGCATCTACATGTATCGATTTCGACCCAATTATGAAATGAAAGCTCGTCCGATTAACGAATATCCTTGCCATACCAAACAAGCGGCATCGATCATGTTGATGATCCAAAACAATCTTGACTATAAAATTGCAAAGCATCCTCATGAATTAATCACTTATGGTGGTAATGGAGCCGTTTTTCAAAACTGGGCTCAATATCTTCTGACTATGAAATATCTGTCTGAAATGACAGAAAACCAGACTTTGGTATTGTATTCTGGTCATCCTATGGGGCTATTCCCATCTAATCCTTCCGCGCCGAGAGTGGTAGTAACAAATGGTATGATGATTCCAAATTATTCCAAAAAATCCGACTGGAATAAATACAATGCTCTTGGAGTAACTTCATATGGTCAAATGACCGCAGGATCTTTTATGTATATCGGTCCTCAAGGAATTGTACATGGCACAACCATCACTTTACTCAATGCTGGTAGAATGCTCGATCCTAACTCCATTGATCTCTCAGGTAAACTTTATGTCACAAGTGGTTTGGGAGGAATGTCTGGTGCTCAGTCGCTTGCAGCAATCATCACCAATTGTGTGGGTGTTATTGCCGAAGTAGATACCGATGCGATCAATCAAAGAATTACCGATGGATATATTCAAAAAGAAAATGTTTATCAGGACTTGAATGAACTATTGGATATCATCATTCGCTGTAAAGCAGAAAAAAAAGCGATTACTCTAGTCTATCAAGGAAATGTAGTCGCATTATGGGAAGCTCTAGCTGAAAGAAAGATGCTTGTCGAATTAGGGTCTGATCAAACCAGTCTTCACAATATTGATGACCTTGGGTATTGTCCAATGGGATACAGCTTTGAGGAGGCCAAAATTTTACTGAATAGAGATAAAGCAAAGTTTATGGAAGAGGTCTATGCAACCTTACGTAGACATGTGACTGCCATTAACTCGCTTAGCGCGAATGGGATGTATTTTTGGGATTATGGCAATGCTTTTTTAAAAGAAGCTGGAAATGCTGGTGCTGATATTTGGAAAAATGAAGAGGAAGAGATCTTTGCATATCCTTCCTATGTGGAGGATATCATGGGCCCTATGTGTTTTGATTATGGGTTCGGTCCTTTCAGGTGGGTTTGCACTTCTGGGTCTCAAGAGGACTTAAATCTTTCAGATCAAATCGCTGCAAAAGTGTTGAAGGAGATAAAGATGGACGCTCCAAATGAAATTCAAGGGCAATTAAACGACAATATCATTTGGATTGAAAACGCCAAAACTAACATACCTGTTGTCGGTTCAAAATCTAGAATTCTATATGCTGATGCCGAGGGTCGAATAAAAATCGCATTGGCATTTAACAAAGCCATTAAAGAAGGACAAATTTCTGCTCCTATCGTTTTGGGACGGGATCATCATGATGTTTCTGGCACAGATTCTCCATATAGAGAAACCTCAAACATATACGATGGCTCTCGATTTACAGCTGATATGGCAGTTCATAATTTTGTAGGAGATTCTTTTAGAGGAGCCACTTGGATTTCATTACACAATGGTGGCGGTGTAGGTTGGGGTGAAGTGATCAATGGCGGTTTTGGAATGATGATCGACGGAAGTCAAGATAGCGCTAAAAGAATTTCTTCGATGCTCCATTGGGATGTAAACAATGGTATTGCGCGAAGAAGTTGGGCTAGAAATAAAGAAGCTATCTTCGCCATAAAGCGAGCAATGGAAAAAAATAATGAATTGAAAGTTACGTTACCCGAACTGGCAGATGATGATTTAATAGATCAAATATATTCTTAAATGTCCCAAGACAAAATAGAACGACGCTTAAGATCAAGCTTGTCAACCGAGCTAATTTTGAATCGCGTTTTTGTCCTAGTTGGACTATTCATGATGGCGTCGATTATACTATTTTTTATGGAATCAAGTTCGCTGGTCATTAAATTTTTTAGTCTAAGCATTCAGCCCTTTGCGATTTTAATTGTAGTTGTCTATTTGCAGCGCGGGCATTTTGTAAAATCTCAACTGGCTAAGAACTCCTTAAATTTAAATGAGTTAAGAAAATATGGTTTAGCTTGTTCCAAATTTAGAAATCCATCAACATTGATATTCTTGGTAGGAATGCTGATGATCATTCTAGCTTTTATCTTTGAAAAAAATCTTTACATGCTTGCTGTTGGAAGTTCACTCGCATTTTCATCAGGCATTCTCTTAACTGGAAATTTAATTTCCGAATTTCTTATTCAAACAGGTTTTGGAGAAGAACCAATTTAATAATTGAAAACATGAAACATCTGTTTAAATCAGAACGACTTGGGTTTAGAAATTACCACCTCGAAGACTTAGAAGCTATGCACCATGTTTCTGGCGATCAAGATGTAATGGAACATTTTCCTGCCGTTAGCACCAAAGAACAAACTTTGGAATTCATACAAAGAATGATAAAGCATTATGAAAAATATCAATTTTGCTATTTCGCAGTGGATAGACTAGATACGATGGAAATGATTGGATTCATCGGTTTATGTACTCAAGATTATCTTGAAAGTATCGGTAAATTTGTAGATGTAGGATGGCGCTTGAATAAAACATCTTGGGGCAATGGTTTTGCAACTGAAGGAGCAAAGGCTTGTTTAAAATTTGCTTTCGATGAACTTAAATTAGAAACTGTTTATGCAGTGGCCACAGCATCAAATACAAAATCCTTTAAAGTCATGAAAAAAATCGGGATGGTACCCGTATTAGAATTTGAGCATCCAAAACTAAAGGATTATCCAAGATTAGTAAATTGCATATTATATCGTATCAATAAAAAATAAAATTCCACTATGAGAATTACTTTCCTTTTTGTGTTTTCGTTTTTCTGTGTCCTTTCTTTTGGTCAAACGATCGATTCAATGTACATGGTCAAGCACTATGACAAATCAGAGCATTTTATCAAGATGCGAGATGGTGTAGAATTATATACCATTGTCTATAATCCCAAAGATAAATCAACAAAATATCCTTTTCTGATGAATCGGACTTGTTATAATGCTTCTAGATACGAACACTATAAAACCTTTGGACAGCCTTCAGATCCGCTAGTGAGAGAAGGATATATACTCGTTTATCAAGATGTACGTGGACGTTACATGTCGGGCGGATTATTTGACAATATGACACCAAATATTCCAGGTAACAACCGCAATAATCGGAAAGATATAGATGAAAGTTCGGATACCTATGATACCATAGAATGGCTCTTGGAAAATATTGAGAACAACAATGGTCGCGTCGGTCAATTTGGGATTTCATATCCTGGGTTTTATACTGCCGCTGCCCTACCTGATGCTCATCCAGCGTTAAGAGCCTCATCACCTCAGGCGCCAATCTCAGATTTCTTTTTTGATGATTTTCATCACATGGGTGCATACCTTCAAAGTTATACGCCCGCCTTTGCTGTGTTTGGTTACCAAAAAGATAGTTTAACTAAAACACCGTGGTACATGCCGCAAATGATGCGTATCTATGGAGAGAAAGTAGCGGATGGATATGATCACAATCTAGCTTTAGGACCACTAAAGAATATTACTGAAAAATATCATCATGATAATTTCTTTTGGAACCAAATTGTTGAGCATCCCAACTATGATGAATTTTGGCAAAAACGAAGCATCTTACCCCACCTGAAAAACATAAATCACGCTGTGATGACCGTCGGAGGCTGGTACGATGCCGAAGATCTCTATGGTCCACTAAATATTTATAAAACCATAGAAAAGACATGCCCCAAAGCCAATAACACCATTGTCATGGGACCATGGACGCACGGTGGCTGGGCACGTGAGCGGGGTCAGCAAACAGTGAATCATATCTATTATGGAGATAGTATTTCGACTTACTATCAAGAAAAGATAGAAGCCCCATTTTTTAAGTACAATTTAAAAGATGGTCCTGTTCCTCTTATCCCTGAAGCGCACATGTTTGATACAGGTATCAAAGAATGGAAGTCATTTGCTCAATGGCCACCGGCCGATATTCCACCTGTGGATTTATTCTTTGCCGAAAAAGGCAAACTCTATGTTAATCAAGAAACCGATAAAGAAGCCCGTTTTGAATATACCAGCGATCCTGATTTTCCTGTACCCTATCGATCAACCACAGAAGGATTAACTTTTACCCCAAGGATGTTCATTACAGATGATCAACGTCATGCCTCCCGACGTCCTGATGTCATAACTTTCAAAACAGAAGTATTGGAAGAAGATCTAACAATCGCGGGTGAGATCATCGCTGATTTAATCGTTTCCATGACCGGAACAGATGCGGACTTCATTGTTAAACTCATTGATGTCTATCCTCAAGAACATGAAGATTACGAACACAATCCAGAGAACATTAAGATGGGTGGTTATCAACAATTGGTCCGTCATGAAACTTTCCGTGGAAGATTTAGAAATAGCTTTGAATTCCCGGAGCCATTTCAACCAGGAGTCCCGACAGAAGTTTCAGTGCCCTTACAAGACATCCTTCATACCTTTAAAAAAGGGCATCGTGTCATGATACAAATTCATAGTACTTGGTTTCCATACATAGATAGAAACCCTCAGAAATATGTTGACAATATATTCGAGGCAGATGAAGAGGACTTTATCAAAAGTACAATAACTGTCCATGGAAGCTCATCGGTAAAGACGGGATATACCAATGGCAAACAGCATAAGAAAAATCGAGTAATTCGTCCATAATACCAAATAACAATCCCATGCATTTCTACTATAAATTTTTAGTTATTTTTTCTCTTTTCGCTTTCGCGAATGGAATCAAAGGACAAAACCTGGATAGCCTATATATTCACAAAGTAAAGACTATAAACTCTACTATTGAGAGCTTGTACAAAGTGATTTCTGGTGATACCGGTGTAAAAAGAAATTGGGAATTGTTTGAGTACTTATTCAAACCAGATGCCAAATTGATACCTTCACAGCGCATGAAAGATCAATCTATAGAAGTCTATTACCTAAGTCCTCAAGATTACATCCAACGTTCAGGTCCATATTTAGAAAGCAATGGTTTTCATGAAATCGAGACACATCGCATCACAGAAAACTATGGCAACATTGCCCATGTCTTCAGTACCTATGCAGCCTTCAAAACCAAGAAAGATGAAGAACCCTTTATGACTGGCATAAATAGCATCCAACTGTTTTATGACAATCATCGTTGGTGGATATTGAATGTATATTGGCAAGCGGCAAGTGAAGAGAATGTAATACCTGAACGGTATCTTGGAAAATGAGTGGCGGGTATTAATTGTTATGAGTCAGAAAAATAAAATTGACTTTAATGCCAAATGTCCGTATATTGTAGTCAAAAGACAATTATGACTATTCAGGCTTTATTAAAATCAGAACCAATTAATCAGAGAACAGATTTAATTAGTATTGCCAGAAATGGAATTCAAACTAAATATTTAAAAACAATTCAAAAATTCACATCTCTTAACGACAAGGAACTGAGCGAAATCTTGCCTATTTCTCAGCGCCAACTTGTTCGTTACTCCGAAAGTCATAGGCTTAACAAAGAAATTACTTCACATCTAATTCAAATTATTGAACTCTTTCAGAAAGGCTACAGATTATTTAGCAAAGAAAAATTTCAATTATGGATTAGAACTGACAACAAAACTCTTAATAATAATAAACCTATTGATTTACTGGATACTTCGTTAGGAATAGAAATGATCGAAGATATTATTGGACGAATTGAACATGGAGTATACAGCTAAATGAAAGTATTCAGAATTGCAAGTAAAGAATTCGTAAATGATCTTTCAGGAACAGGTGCTAAACTATATGGTGGGCGTTGGAATGAAAAAGGTACTCCGCTACTCTATTGTGCCGAAAACATTTCTCTTGCAATCCTTGAAATTTTGGTTCATTTCGACGGACTAACTGTACCGAAGAATTTAAAACTTTTAACTCTAGAATTTTCGAACAAAGAGGTAATCGAATTTTCAAAAGCAAAATTCAATAAAATTCGAAAATCAAAAAATGCCGAATTCTTGTTTAAAGATGAGGGTCAAAAATGGGCAAAATCGAACAAATCACTAGTTCTTAAAGTTCCATCTATAATTACAAAAGATGAATTCAATTATTTAATCAACCCAAATCATCAAAATTCTAACAAAATTAAAAAAGGGAAAATAGTTGATTTAGATTTAGATAGTAGATTATTTAAGATGAAATCCGACTCATAACACCATATAGCATGACCATCTTCGCAAAGCGAAAGACGGCAGCTATAATTTTCCGTTATCAAAAACTTGATTGGAGACCATGTATACCGTTTTATTTAATGAAATTCTATCAATAATTAGGAAAAAGAGAACTGATCAAATGATTGGTGAATTTGGGTTATCTGATGAATGGAAAAATCGGATAGGAAGTCATTTGGTGGTTAATCCAAAATATTCAGAAGACTTAGCAACAGAATCTTTAATAGAAATACATACCGCAACAAAAGGTTTAGAAACTGGATATCGCTTTCACGGTGAATTATGGAAATTTATTCTAAAGATCAATTGTAACCCCTTACCCATTAGCTTAGGAATGGACTTATGTAATGAGTATCGTGATTTAGCTAACACAATTGCAAATTCGAAACAATATCTGGAAGTCTATTTTTGTGCGGCTGACAAATCTAAATATGCTAGGTCCAGGTTGTGCATTAGGTTATTTATTGAATCTATTTATTCTGTCAAAGAATTACAATTATTTATAAGCAGGTATGGCAAGAAAAATACGGTTCGAATTTTAAAAAACAAAAAGCCGTCATCAGATTCAAAATACACTCTTTTTAGTGAGGAAGAGATTGATTATATGAAAGAAAAATGGGATGATGAACTTGATTCCCAATCAAAGAAAAAGATAAGGAAAAGATTAAAAAGGGATAATTATGAAAATGAAAGATCTGAATATCTTAATTTGAAGAACAAAAGAAAATCTGATAACAAAAAATAGAACCCATTAAAACGGGTTTTATTCAGAAAGCTACCGATCATTAGTGAATTACTATAGAAAGAAACTACAATTACAAAAAATTGAATTCATCCTTTAGTATCTTTAAACGTGAATTTGAGTAAAACATACCTATTTAGAATGGTTCATTTAGATAATGTACCTCATATCCTTAAGTATGGAATTACACATAAGAATTCAAAAAATGCAAATTCACAATATATTCCTATATGAGATAGTTCTCTGATTTCGACCCTAAACAATCATACTATCACTGAAAATAAAGTTATAGGTGATTATATACCATTCTATTTTGCGATCAGAACTCCATTAGAATTAAAGAAATCATTTTGCTCAAAGTTTTCATCTTCAGTTTAATTTTTAGGAATGAACAAAAATCAGTTTCTTTGGTTTCTTATAAAACGAAAACAATCCTAATATGTATATCTACCGAAATATAAAACTATCCACAATTTTTACTTTTGCTTGGAGGAATCTTCTATTCTTTACATTATATGGTTTTGCTGTCGCATGGCTGGATCATTATCTTGAACACCAAGGACAAAGCTTGTCGATTCCTTTTCTACCTGTAAGTACTATTGGTATTGCGGTTGCGTTTTACCTCGGTTTTAAAAACAATCAATCATACGATCGCTTTTGGGAGGCAAGAAAAATATGGGGAGGCATCGTCAATTATAGTCGTACTTGGGGCAATCAAATTATGAGTTATGTTACAGATGAACATGTGCTTGGAGAGATGGCCCCTTCAGAAATCAAAGCCATTCATAAGCGTTTGATTTATCGGCATATTGCTTGGATCAATGCGTTAAGATTGCAACTTCGCAAGCCCTCCAGTTTTAGTATAAATTTTGAAAAAACCACGGCGGGTAAAAAACATTATCAAGGAGCCCCTGGCGGTAAGGATTGGGAAAGAGATGTAGTCCCCTTTGTTTCTTGTTCGGATGAAGACAGTCAAATTAGAGAATTTAAAAATACGGCAACGCAATTGATTCGCATTCAAGGTGAGGAATTAAAAAATTTAAAAATCCGGGGTGCCATTGAAGATTTCAGACATATTGACTTAATGAATTCTTTGGAAGAGTTTTATAACCTTCAAGGAAAATGTGAGCGAATTAAGAACACTCCACTACCTAGGCAATATTCTTATTTCAGTCATGTGTTTGTTTGGATATTTATTCTACTAATGCCTTTTGGCCTTGTCGGCGAATTTGAGTCACTTGGACATTCAATGATATGGTTGATGGTACCATGTTACGTGATCATCTCATGGATTTTTATTACCATGGAAGTGGTAGGTGACAACAGCGAAGATCCATTTGAAAACTTCATTAATGATGTTCCGATGACTGCCCTTTGTCGTACCATCGAAATTGATTTAAGAGAAATGCTCGGAGAAAAAGATTTGCCAGAAAAAACTCAAGCAGTTGATGGTGTATTGATGTAATTCATTCGGCTATAGCCAAATAAAATTGAGTGAATAAGGGTAACAATGTTCTATAGTTTTTGATTATCTTAATGAGCAATAGAACAAATTCTTATGAAACGTAATTTTATATTTTCACTCGCTGCAATACTAATGATCGCTTTTGGTCTTGGTCTAAAATCATGTGACCTTTCTGATAAAGCGATCGAGAAAACTCCTCCGCTGACCAAAACCAAAAAGAAATTTCCAAGAGAAAGTTATATAGGTCTGACTAATGATATGGATTTTCTAGGTAAAATCAATCGATCGGACTATGATATAAAACAATGTGAATGTCATGCGGGACTTTTTAAGATAGACAGGTTAAATAGACCTGTAACGATGGATAGTAGTAGTCGGACTCGTGCCAAACAAGAAATTGATCCCTTGAATGGATCTTGGCCTTTTCAAAGTAATGCGTTCGTGAATTTATCTAAAATTGTAACTTTAGATATTGATGCCTGTCAAGACTTTGATCATACGACATTAAACGAATTGGCTACAGATGATAAACTAAGAGTAGCGATAATCGATTCGGGTAGTAGTTTGGCAGATGTCAAGGTCAATCAAGTAGACCCTACTGCTTCATGTCATATTTTCAATTACGTTAACCCTGAGGCACCAGAAGATATAAAGGATGAAAGTGGACATGGAACCCATATACTTAGCATCATCAATAATCCCAATTTGACTAACAAGAATGTTGAATTTTTGGTGTATAAGATTTTTGATGGTGCCAATGAAGGTGATCTTTTTAATGGTTTGTGCGCATTCTACTCTGCTATAAAAAACGGAGCAAATGTGATCAATATAAGTTGGGGCTATCAAGCCAATGATCTGGCTGATAATGAAGTTGTCCTTCAGGCCATGGCATATGCCAAATCAAGATCAGTCATTGTAGTCACCGCAGCTGGAAATAATGGATCTAATAATGATGTAGCTGCACACTGGCCATCAAATGCCTACAACGATCAAGGACTTGGCAATGTCGTCAGTGTTGGCGCATTAGAATACGATAATGAATTTGCTGAAGGATTTTCCAACTTTGGCGCCCAAAATGTAGCAGTTGCAACCAATGGTTTACAATGTGCTTATAATCATCAGAATAAGGCTGTCCTAAAATACGGCACATCAATGGCAACTGCTATAGTGACTCAACAGATCATCAATAATTATAAGAGATGTAAAAAAGGCTTAGTCCAAAATTGTTTAAATTTTGAAGTAGAAAATGACAATTTTGTACATTTAGGATATTTGAAAAACCGAATGTTTCGAGGAGGTAATGATCAATAAATGAAGAGGACTCTGTGAGATTTAATATACCATTGACTTTATTTTTAAGCTTTTTCTCATTAACGATTTGGAGCCAAAACTTAGATTGCTCCACTTTTTTAAAAAGCTTAGAAGGATTTGATAAAAGGCAATCTGCAGATTCTTTGTTAAGCTTTGTAGAATTAAATTCATCTCTTCAAGCATTATGCAAGTCAGATAGTTTAATCGCTGAGTCCTATCGATTAAAAGCCAATGCACTTCTTAGAACCGATATTCTTCCAGAAGCCCTTGCGAATTATCACGAAGCACTTCAATATTTTAAGCGTCATTTTAAAAATGATAAAGCGTATCGCATAAATACCATTTACACTAATTTGGCCATTGTACATTATAAGCAATCAAATTATGATTCTTCGGAGTACTATTGTGCAAAAGCCATAGAACCGCCTGGAGATACTGATGCCATTCATAATAGAGTGACAGTTATTCTATCTTCCATTTACGATGAAAAAAAAGAATTCTATAAAGCGGTTAGACTCAAAAAACAACAGTTAGATAAAGTCGCTTCCAATCCTGATCATGAAAATTGGGAACTGGCAGAGGCGCAGATGATGCTCGCGGGTTCATATTTTGATAATAGATACTATGAGGATGCAAAAAAATACTACCACCTTGCCATTCAAAACTTTAAAAAAATAAATGATCCATACCGATCTGATCAAATCAATTTGGCTAATTCATATGAACTTTTAGCACAGACCAACGAAATTAAAAAAGATTATGATGGAGCGAGAGTACATTACAATGCGGCGATCAAACTGTATGAAATGATTTATTCCAAAGATCATATTCAACATATCAGGCTGAAGAATAGTCTTGCCATTTTATTGGAAAAAGAAAACAAATTATCAGAATCTAACAAGTTGCTAGAAAAATTGATTTCGGATTCTCATCGAATTGGGCGACGAGAATACCTTGTCAATCTATACACCAATCTTTCTAAAAATTATGCATTACTTAAAAGATTTGATAAGAGTAATGTTGCATTAGATTCTGCCAACTATTATCACAATGAGATTTATCATAGAAATAATTTTCAAAACAAACTTTATTTACTTACCGTCCAGGGATTCATCTTTCTTGAAAAAATAAAAGTCAAGGAGATTGATATCACAAACTATCAAAACGAGTATTCTCAAGTTCTTAGCGAACTCAAAAAACTTACATCAAGAGTAAGGCATCGACTGTCAAATTCTGAGACTCAGATCGCACTGCAACATTCTATAAAACCGATTTTTGAGTATCTCATTGAAGGGCTATATCTGCTTCAAAAGGAAAAATCTACAGAAGAGATCTACAAATCAGCCTTTGAGCAAATTGAAGCATCAAAATCTTACTTACTTGAAAACAGGTTATTACAAAGAAAAAATCTTGATAACAATCCTGAATTGATTGGTCAAATGGATTCTCTTGAGGTCCAGATTCAAGAGAATCGAGAAAAATTAGTTCTCCACAAAAACATTAATTCAGACAGTATCAATCAAGCCATAATTGACCAAGTATCATCCTTGGATAAACTAACGGAAACATATTTTCAAGGGTTTCAAGAAGAAATGAACTTCAATAATACAATGCCCCCCCTTAAAAGAAACGAATTGGTATTGAACTATTTTTATGGAGATACGTCAATTTATCTCAGTGTGATAGGTTACGATTTTCAGCAATTATTTCAATTGGATGAAACTCAAAATTTTTCTCAAAAGGCCAAAACCTTTCTCGAAAGTCTCACCAATAGAAAAACATTGGATGATAGTTTTACTAAGGAACTTATTCCATTTGAAATACCATCTTCAATAGAGCGGCTTGTAATCATACCGGATGGTTTAATCGCCAATATTCCATTTGAAGCCTTAAAACAATCAAATAAATATTTACTTGAAGATTACATTATTTCTTATGATCATTCATACAGCTATCATGTTCTGAACTCCTCGAAAACCAAATCAAAAAATAAAGAGATTCATGGATTTGCACCTGGTTTTGGAAAGGACAAAACGGTCTATACTAGAAAAGAAATAGTACTGCCTACCCTCAATTATAACATTTTAGAAATCCAACAAATATTGGGTCTTGGAGTTGATATTAAAAATCACATCGAAGGACAAGCGACCAGAGAAAAGTTTATGAGCGTGCTGGATAAATCGTATATCCTTCATCTATCAACGCATGGAATACTGGATGATTCGTTAAATAATTATTCTTTTTTGGCTTTCGCCCAAAGGGAAAGTGATGATAAGAAAAAAGAAAAGTCCATTCTTTATCTTGACGAACTCTACACCAAAAACATCGATGCCGAAATGGTTGTGCTCAGTGCATGCAATACGGGTATCGGTGAAATCAAAAATGGTGAAGGCGTGATGAGCATGGGAAGAGGCTTTAGTTATGCCGGTGCAAGAAGCATCATCATGAGTCTGTGGGAGGTGAATGACAAGTCAACATCCGAACTGATGCTCACCTTCTATAAATATCTCCAAGAAGGTCGTCAAAAAGATGAGGCTTTACGAATGGCCAAACTTCAATATCTAGAAAACAATTTTGGTCTTGATGCACATCCCTATTTCTGGGCTAGTTTTGTAGCTATGGGTGACATGCGCCCAGTATTACTTGATTTTAATGTTTGGAAATTTATAGGACCAATGATTGTAATGCTCATTATCTTTATATTTTTCCGCAAGAGGATGTTTAATGATGGAAAGTCTTAGTATTTCTTCCTGAATTCTTTGGCCTTCTGGATCATGACATGATCAGGTTTATTCAATATTGAATTGATGATGCTATCCACTTTTTGATGGTTTTCAAGTTTTAAATAGGCAAGCATCTTGTTCCACTCCGCAAACTGTGCCAATTCTCCTCTATAGCTTTCTAGTTCAGTATAAAGCTGAATTGAGAGTTGGTAATTTCCATTTTTTAAATTTGAATTGGCTCGGTAATAAAGAGCGTCTTGATACCAGCCATCCGTTTCATCCACATTTTGAAATAAGGCATTGGCTTCTTTATAGTTTCCGGTTTCATATTTTAACATTGCCTTAGAAAATGCTGTTTCCTGATGAACTCCTCTAGTAGTTACTATTGATTTTTTGGAATAATAAAATTCTTCCACAAGTTGATCGATGTTGGGCGAAGTATTCAAAAGGTTAAAATAAAGAAAAGCGGCTCCTGCTAATAGGATGAAAGCGGCTGCAATTCTTAAATACATCGGAGGAAGCTTTTTGGTTTTTGCCTTTTGGGATTTGAAATGTTTCTCTCCCATTTTTGCCAAATTTTCTTTCAATTCTTCAGGAACTTTAAGATTATCCTTATCCATAGTTTGACGGATTGATTTGTACAATTCAAAATCAGCTTTTTCCTTCGCCGAAAGGCTAGAAATTAAGTCTGCTCCCTCTTGAGGGGATAAATCTCCTCGTAAATAGTCCTCAAATAATTCGTAATTACTATTGTTCATTGATCAATTGTTTAAACTTTGGATCTGATTTGACCAGACGAATTAATTTGGCTTTGCATTCTGCGGCTTTTTTTCTCACATAGGCGTAACTCAAATCGAGTCGCGAAGCAATTTCCTTCCATTTCATATAATTTCCTTTTTCCGTTCTTGTCCAAGACAGTCTGATAATTTTTTGGCAAGAAGGTCCGAGTTCGTTTAATTTTTGATCAATAATACGCGATTGATCCTCTTGATGAAAAATCAAATTAATATCCGCTTCATAATCTACTGTCAAGATATTTTCCAAAACATCGGTAAAGCTGTCAGTCGATTTACGTTGTTTATTTCTCAATTCATTCAACCATTTTCTTTTACACATGAGATATAAAAAATTCTGAAGTGGACAGGTTAAAATAAAACCATCATATGCCATTTTATACAACTTAATCAAACATTCTTGAAAAAGATCTTTGGCTTCATTAACGGAACCGTTATTCTTCACGACCATGCTCTTTATTAGGGTGCTATGATTAGAATATATTTCTTCTATGAGAGATGTATCATTCTCTAATAATGCGACAATGTATTTATGGTCTGGATGTTTTTTGACCGACATATCTAATTCAATAATTTCTAAAAGGGTATTCATATAAATTTACAATTATTTGGACACTCATTTAATACCCAAAATGAGATTTATGTTACTTTATTTTGATATTTCGTGCAGCGTTTTTCAATCCGAAAGTATTATACTAATAACAAACGCAAACAATTTAGTATTTAACGCAAAAGTTCACTGACGTTAAATCAATCTTAATCAAATTTTTACTGTAGTCGAGAATAGACATTAAAAAAAATGTCATGAACTAGTTATGTTTTGAATTAAACGGGTATGAATATAAAAAGAACGAAATGTTAATCTAATTAGGGGGTAACACTTTTCATCCTGAGGGTATTGTACAATATGAAAAGAAAACTTCAGTAATTAAAAACGATTATTCAGAATTAAACTCACAAGCATGAAAAAAAATATTAAAATCAGTTGTATACTATTAGCTTTTGCGATAAGCATTTCTTCATGTTCTTCAAGCACGATGGGCTGCTATGGTTTTGCAAACACAAAGAATATAAAGGAATCAAAAAAGTCAAGGAATAAATTTAAAAAAGGAAAGGTCACCGAAAGGGCAATCACATTGCACGATGTCCAAAAATCATTACATCACATATCATAATCCAAAATCATGAAATATCTAATTATCATACTCAGCATCCTATTTTGCAATTCTGCAGTCAATGCCCAATTAAGATTAGGGCTTAAAGCCAATTATGCAAAAACACTTGGCTCATCAAACACCATTCAATATGGCGACGAAAACGGACACCTACTCTATGAAATGGATTATATCTCAACCAAAGACTGTAGTTCATTTGGCTTAACGGCCTATTATGAAACGGGATACCTTTTCTTTCAAGGTGACATGATGTACAGAAAGTGCGAGGTTAACTTTGGACTTCGTGAATATACAGTAGAACAACCATCCAACTTCAACTTCTCGGAAACCTATCATCTAATACATTTGCCAATTGCAGGTGGTGTAAAATATGGCAATCTCAGATTTGGAGTTGGGCCTATATTTAACCTCAATGTTCAAAGCGATATTGTTTTAGATGAAATGGAATTATTTGAAGTCAATGGAAGAGATTTGAGTATGGGGTTTCAATTTATGGTAGGATACAAGCTTCATAAATTTGTCCATCTCGACCTAAAATTTGAAAGAACGTTCAATAACGTGGCAGATCACTACCGCTACAAATATTCTCAAAGAAATTTAGAAGTCAGTCCCAACATCCTCAGTGTGGGTTTAGGTTTTATCTTATAATAGTTTAGTTAATCGTTAGTTTTATTGCAAAGCTCTTGTTGGGTCCTCCAGCAAGAGCTTTTTGAATTAGGAATAATCAACATCTCTATTTATAGATTTACATATAATAAATAAATCACTTTGCAAACGATCTTAATTCACCTTTTGTAAATCAATAATTTCTTCATTGACGCTTACTGTCATATTTAAGAATAATACGCTTGTAAATTAGCATCATCAATTAGAGATTAGAAACAAACTATTTTAAAATAGTAAAACAAGAATCATGAAAAAAACCATAAAACTAAGCTTCATTTTATTGTGTCTATCAGTGCTCAATACATCCTGCTCCAAGAAAGGGTTTGGTTGGTATTCTTTTGAAGTTCCTGAGAAAAGAGAATCTGTTAAAACTTCATCATTCATCTTTTACTCGTCAAAGTGTAATTCATTTCAAAAAATATAATAAACCAAAATTATGAGATATCTATATTTAGCTTTTTTCCTTTTTTTCATTCAGAACTTATCATTTTCTCAATTACGTCTAGGAATTAAGACCAATTACTCCAAGACACTCGGAAGTTCAAACACAGCACAATTTGGAGATGAGAATGGATTTTTACTTTACGAATTGGATTATGTTTCAAGCAAAGATTGCATCGGCTTAGGTCTGACTAGCTATTATGAAATCGGGAATCTTTTCTTTCAAGGCGATGTACTTTATCGAAAATGTGACATCAACTTTGCATTAAGAGAATTCACTAGTAATAATCCAATTGAACAAAAATTTTCAGAAAGGCATCATGTTTTAAATGTACCAATCGCAGCAGGAATTCGATACAAAAAGTTCAACTTTGGTGTAGGACCTATTTTCAATTTCAATCTACAGAGTGATATGGTCTTAAATAAGATGCATAACTTTCAAGCCAATCCAAGAAAGATCAACTTAGGCTTTCAATTCATGGTAGGATACAAACTAAATAACAATATACATATCGATATGAAATACGAGAATACATTTAATAATATCTCTGATCAGTATCAATATAAAAACCTTCCCACCTCCCTAGGAGTAAGTCCAAATATATTGACAGTAGGGCTAAGTTTAATCTTTTAAAAAAAATGAGCACATTGGATATTGACAAAATGACTTTATCTATTTGAGCAAAGGGTATTTTCATTCATTCAAAATCTTCTGGACTGATTCAATCTGTTATCTTCGCAGCAATGTATACGTTGTGATTAAACACCTTAAAAGATCGGACATTGACACTACTCGTTGGAATGATTCTATCAAAAAATCAATCAATGGGTCTATCTATGCGATGTCTTGGTATTTGGATCATTCATGTGCGAGCTGGGAAGCAATTGTTATGGAAAATTATGAAGCAGTACTTCCATTGCCAATTTTTATGAAATTTGGCATTCCAATGATCATTACTCCCTTAACGGTACAACAACTCGACATTTATAGTTCTACCCAATTAAGTGAAGCGCAATCTTTAGAAATGATAAATGCGATCCCCAAGAGATTAAAGAGAATACACATTGCTTCCCAGAATCAGATTTTTTCGGCATTACCATTCGGCGACAAGCCAAAAAATAGAAAGCAAAAAATTAATTTAATCCTTCCACTTAATAAGAATTACGAGGTACTTAAAAGTGCTTATTCAAATTCTCATCTTAAGGGAATCAAAAGAGCTCAAAAAGAGAATTTTGTTCTTCAGTATTCCACAAAGGCACGTGAATGTGTCGATTTTTTCAAATCTAATGTAGGTGCCTCAATCAGTTTACCCAATAGTTATTTTGTGCAAACTGAAAAAATAATCAATGCTGCACTTAAACATAAATCTGGCCAAATTCTTCAAGTAGTATCGCCTACACATGGGATCATGGCGATGAGCTTTGTTGGAAGCTATAAAAATAGAATTTACGATCTTTTGTCATCCAGTAGTCCTTTGGGTAAAAAGAAAAGAGCCATGTTTTTTTTAATTGATCAGATCATTCAAGAATATTCTAATCGTGATATGATTCTAGATTTTGAAGGAAGCTCCATTGCTGGCATAGCAAATTTCTATAAAGGATTTGGTGCGACAGAAGTTCCTTACTATATATTTGATAGGTGGCGTGGTGATCTTTTAGCTCGCTTTACGCGAATGTTGTATCAAATAAAACAATAATACTATGGAAGAAGAAATGTTTAAAGAAGTCGGAAAAAGTGTAGTCGGAGCGGCTCTAGGAAATCTATTTGGTAAACCCTGCTTTAAAATAGAGGGGAAAGCCTTTGTTTGCTATTATGAAAAGTGCATGGTTTTTAAATTATTCGGAGATATTCATCAGCAGGCTTTGAGTTTGATAGATTCCAAACTATTTGATCCTTCCAAAAAAGGGAGACCCATGAAAGAATGGGTCCAAGTGTCTTATCAGCATCACCAACGCTGGCTCGATTTTACAAAGGAAGCAGAAAGGTATGTTAGGTCGATGACAAATTAAATTAGTCCAAAAAATACTACGGACAAATACATTTGTTCAAGTTGTATATAAATTGTCTTTCTTTGGAACCGAAATGTTTAGCCCAAGATTGAACCCATCGACAAGACCACTTTTCATTTTTATAGCCCGTTTTTTCAATGCAGGTCAAAAGGTCATCAATACTTTCTTCCTTGAATTGCATCTCACTTACCTCAAATAAGTTCTTTAAATAAAGAAATACTGGCTCATATTTACCACGATCGAGTCCTTCAAGGTATTGCAATTGCTTCAAAAAAGATGGCGCATCGTTTGTTACTAAGTGTAATTCCAAAACACCAAGTTCAATTCCTACATCAACAGCTTGACTATCAGCCTCCTGCGATTTAAAGAGCCTCTCAAGAACCATTGATTTATATTTTCTAATATTTAGGACATTATTCCTCTCTAACTCAAGAGAAAATATGTGATCAGCTGTATAATAACCATATTCTTCATGAATTAGCTCTAAATCTTTAATGGCAGCAGTAGTATCACCTAACTCTAAGTAACATTTGTGGCGGTCATCATATAACTCGGCAATTGCATTAACAAAAATAAAACAGCCTTGTTTATATCTCTTTATAGCCATAGATAGATATTTCTCAGCCTCAGAGTATCGCTTTGATTCAAATAAAGCCTCACCATAGCTACTTGCTTTAATCGCTGACAATACTCGCAAAGTATCCAAGGGGAGAATTAGAGGCATTAATTTTAAAATGGGATTTTCTTTGGGTCTGCTGTAATATCTATTACCTAGTCTTACAACCACATCGATGAGATCACTTCTTTCTCCTAATTCTTTACTAACATCAAATCCTCCTGTAAATTGCCAGATTAATTTTTCAGTTTCATTAGATATTTTTTGATTTTGCATTCCCAATTGATTCCCTCTAAGATTGATTTGTTCAATAGTAGTATTATAGACTGTTGGTGGTAAAGAATCAATTTTGTTACTACTTAAATCAATTTTACTAATCATAGATCTTCTCCAATTCTCCTTTGGTAAAGTTTCAATTTCACATCTACTTAAATTAATTTCAACCGAATTACTATTCGTTCTAAGAAGAATTTCTACGTCATTTTCTGTTAAGAGCTTTTGGCCTCTTAAGTCAATTGACTTCAAGTTTTTTAGGTTTGAAAAGCTCTTAGGAAGGCCTTTTAAATAATTCTTACATATGACTTTTTTTGAGTCATCTATAAGGTAGCTATTGTTCTTATTCAGTTTTAAAATTTTAAGCTTTTCTAATTTGTCAATATCGATTGGCAATTCATGAGTACATGTATTAGAAAGATCTAATTCTTCCAATTGATTCAGACAACTAAGACTCTGCACTCCACAGTCCATTGGATTATTTCTTAAACTCAAATACCTTAACGCGCTATTTTCGCAAAAACAATCACGAATACTATCAATTTTATTTTCAGACAAATTCAAAGATTCCAATCGATCCCAAGACCAAAATGGTGGTTCTTTTGTTAAATTATTGCCATTGAAATCTACTTCTTTCAGTCCATTTAAATCAGCTAAGCAATTTGGTAACTCTTCAATCTTGTTATATTTTAAATATAGTCCTTCTAGGTCTGTAAACGAACATATATTATTAGGGAGACTCTTTAATCTTCCATGGATAGTTAATCTTTTCAAAGGCAAATTCGGGTCCAATACAAAACGTAATATAGAATCGCGATAAGCATATATATTAAGATCAGTTAACCTAGATGATGAAGACAAAAAATTCTCGATTTGAGGACCATGTTCTTTGTTGGCTTTTACAATCAGCGTAGTCAATTGATGAGAAATACTCTGAAAAACTTTCAAATTGTTTGCATTACAATTTAAATACTTTAGCCTAGGTAATTTTGAAGGTGCACTTTGGAAATAATGTTCTACAAATTCTAGTTTGGGATTCTTAATTGTCAAGGATTCAATAGTTTGACTTGATAAAACACTTTTAATTCCTGTAGAAGATAAAGTATCAATATCGATCACTAAGTTTTTCAGCTCCAGACTATTATTTAGAACTTTTAATGTTTGATTCTTTTGTTTTTTACGTACACCAATTCCTAAATATTCAAAATTATTGCCCACTTCATCAAACTCTCCAGAGTATGCTGTATTGACATATCCCGTCAATCTTGTTGCTAAGGAATTAGCAACTTCAATAGGCATAGAAACTTCAGAGCCTGAATATCCAAGATCATTGTAAGGTTGAAAATACAAGTATTCCAGAGCTTCCATCTCTAGAATATCATTCCATATTATAATACTGTCTAAAGGTACACTCCTATAACTATCAAATGTGTAAGCTAAATGTTTGATATATTTTAGCTTCCTAAAAGGAATAGATTGAATCAGGTTCAAATTATTTTCTTTATTTTTCCTCGAAGTTATTTCCAACATTGTAATTCGAGAATTACTATTCATATCATCGATAAATTGATCTACATCCATTGACACCAAATCGTTAACATCAATAATGATCGTCCGAAATTTATTTGAAAGATTTACAATCGGCCATTTATCCGTGAATGTTTGACCTGCTCCCAAGGAAGAAACTACATTAGGACGTTTCATGATTACAAGAAAATCATCCTGTCCAAAACCACAGGTGCAAAGTAAAATAGATAGCAACAATACAATATATGATCGTATCATAAAACATTATTTATACGGGACAATATATTAATATTTATAAACTCCTAATATAACCAAATTCGTATACCAGCCCAACCGTAGTAAATACAATATAGCGCCAAAAAGCAACTCGTAATTGAAGCCAGCCCATAAACAATTTTCTTCCAGTTTTTATTTAGATAAGCCCTATTTATTATAATGTAAACCAATGAAAACACCGCCGTTATAGTAATACTCAAACTAAATAGGAATATGGATATCGAAACCAAACTCGGTTTTCCCAGATTATCCAAATCCTCCAAACCCATATTAAAAATTAGGAGCAACACGGAAAGAACAAAGCACAAAACTGGCGATGAGAATACTATATTTCTTACTACTGAAACCCCACTCGCCTTCTTAAAAAGATAACGAACTCCTTGTATTATAAACGAAGCAAAGAATACTAAACCCAATATCAGTCCTAAAGCCAATAATATTCTGATCGACCAAATTACAACCCAACTTTTACGGTGTAAAAGATCCCCATCAAGATAAAGATGGTTTTTATTATTAACTTTCGTTAAATAAATGGATGCTTTCGATTCATCGATTTTTCTGAAACCATTTTGCTCACTTTGAATATATTTTTCGGGACCAGATAAGAAATTCTGAACGATCAGAGTATCCTCATCAAAATGGATATTCGTTGTTGCCATGGGAGTCAGAAGAAATCGTAGCATTTCGTTTCTTGTGTTCTTTAAGGCGTAGGTCCCCGCCCAAGAATGGAATTGTTTAATCTTAGTGAAAGACTGCTCATTCGAAAATTTCTTTTGGACATCCTTTGACATATGATCTACAATTTCATTCAATATCTTTCGATGACCTACGATCGCATTACTGCTGATGGCAATACCAAGATCCAATTCTCTGCTATAAATATAATCAGACAGAAAACCATTGATCCCACCACTGTGTCCTTTGAAAGAATATTTACTAGCTCCATATTCTCTATCATAAATACCTAGTGCATATCCGTCTTGTATTCCAAATTTGTTTTCATGCCATCCATGCAATTTTTCCATTTCCGCAATAATATCTGAGTTCAAAACATGGTGGCTAAGGCTATCATTGACGGATAGCATATATTGTAAAAATATCGACATATCCTCAGCATTACTTAAAAGTGCACCTGCTGCCTCTCCAATCATGGGATAATTTGATGCTAAAACGGCTTTCTCGTCATCAATGTCATAACCAAGGGCCTTAGGATAATCATTTTTCCCTTCACTAGTAAAGCTACTAGAATGCATATTCAATGGTTGTAAGATATTTTCTTGAATATATTCTTGATATGGCACTCCTGATATCTTTTCAATTAGATATCCAAGAATAAAATATCCAGGATTAGAATAAGAATGCACCAATCCTGGCTCCCATCTTGAATGAAAAGAATTTTTGTAGACGAGCATTTCTTCTTTTGCTGTCATTCCCACGTTCCGTTGCTTACCAAAAGCTGCGAGGTGCATATCGTCAAATCCTGTTTTATGTTCTAATAAATGTTTTATAAGAATAGGATATTTAGCTTCATATGGATTGGTAAATGGAATCTCCGGCGCGATTTCTCGAAGTGGTGTATCAAGATCAAGAAGTTCATCAGCTACTAGATTCATAATTGCCATAGCCGTAAAACTTTTAGTGATGGATCCGACTCTAAAAAGATGTTGATCCGTGACTCGAATTTGATTTTCGACATCAGCCATCCCAAGCCCTTCCTGCAAAAGAATAGAATCCTTTGTGACAACCGAAAGAAACATTCCTGGCACTTTATTTCTATTCATGATTTCCACGATCGAATCTCTCAAAGATTCTTTGGACCCTTGAGCATTTCCATTTGTTCCAAATAAAAAGAAAAAACAGACTAATAAAATTTGATAGTTCATAATTGGATATTTTACTATGTTAATCTATGTACATAGCTATACTATGTTTATAGCTAAAAAAAGTCAATTAAGACTTTTCTTAATTTTTAATAAGAATGTGATCAAAAGATACCAGACAAGCGAAATGATAAGCATGACAGGAATAAACCAATTTCCTAAGACTTCATAAACCTCACCAGATTCGACTTCTTGCCCTGTCACAACTCCGATGGCTTGAAATCCGTTTTGATTAAAGTACATTCCCACAGCATCAGGATTCCATAATTTAGCAAAAATACAGAATACAAAAACTCCTAAAAACAAATATAGAATTGCAAAGACCGTGTAAACAATACCATTCCCAATGTTTAAAACAATGGCCTTAAAAACATGAATCGGATTAAAGGTTTTTGTGGCTTGATGTAATTTTCTCTCTGCTTTCAGGGGAATCAACACTTCTTCTGGAGCACCAAGCTTTTCCAGTATTTCCATCAGGTCATCGACTTCACTTTCCGGTTGACTCTGACTGATCGATTCAAAAATATGGCTATTGAATTCCATCAAAGTATCCAATCGGTCTTCTTTTGGCAAATCAGCCACCATACGCTGAATTCTCTTAATATAGTCGTCATATATTTTTTGAGCAGTCCTATGTTTAAATACTATCGGTTTCATTTTGTGATCTTTTTGATTGATTTTTCCAATTCCTTCCAATAAAGTTTCATTTCCTTCAATGTGGCTATCCCCTCTTTGGTCAGAGAATAATATTTTCTCGGTATACCAGAATCTTGTTCTACCCATTTTGAGCTAACCAATGTCTCCTTCTTTAATCGATTCATCAGCGGATACAAAGTACCTTCCGCAATCTCAATGGCTGTATGTTTTTTGACTTCCTCGATCAACTCATAACCATAATATTCTTTTCCTTGCAACACATTAAGCACGATGAAAGCCAATGTACCTTTCTTTACTTGTGATTTCCATTTTTGTACAAATTCGTCATTCATACTACAAACATAAGGCATAATACATAGTTATGCAAGGTACATAGCTATAAAATATTGTTTTAAGTGTTTTTTATGCCTTAATTTAAAATGACTTCTTCAGTGAAACATCAATTCTAGCAAGGCTTAGACGGCTTTGAAACTCTAGATTGGGCACTTGAATTTGGTCTTGATAAAACTTATAACTGGGTTTCAATGAAAGAGTACAATCCAGCTTTTTAAAATATCTGGAAAAAACTAAACTCGATTTATACGCCATCCCAAGACCATCTTTGAATTCCGGGATTTCATTTTCCATTCTAGAAATCGCAGTAGGTCGGTACAGAAATTTGCCGTTAGCAGAAAATCGAAAATTAAAGTATGCAGACAACTCTAATCCAAATCGCCAGTTGTCCTTTTGTTTTTGTAAACCTAAAGTTATCGGTATTTCAAAAGAATTAAATTTCATTTCTCCCTCACTAAAATATCGTCCTTGAACAAAACTGGTATCAGCATTTTCCACTAAGGGATTGGTAAGTAAAATCGATTGGATTTGATCTTCTTCGTAATAAAATAAATCCTTGTATTGAGAAAACTCAAATCCTGTGGATAGGTATAAATTTTTATTCAAAGAATATCCAAAATTACTAAGTACTCCCCAAGCATACCATTCTGATTCCGTCGCATGTCGAGCGGTTAAATAACTACTTTCACCATCAAAATCAAATGTCTTTTGGTGCTTTCCAACAAAGGTTCCCAGTTCTATAAAAAATCTATCCAATGTACTTTCATTACTAGTCACTTCCTCCAAGTAAAAGACTTCCATCGGTATTTCATTTTGAACATCAAGTTTCGCATTTAAAACTGCCAAGCGATCAACTTGCAACAATTCTCTCCCCTTCTTGTCACTAATGTCCAATAAAATTTGATGATCCTTCTTTCCCAATTGATTGGATTCCTTAAGGTGCTTTTCATGATCAGAGACTTCATTCTTGGTACTACTTTCCCATTCCGCGAAAGCGGTAGAAGTTTTAAAATCTGGCTCTAACATCTTCATCGATTCTGACTTTTCTATTTTCTTATCATTTATTAATGACGTCTTATCTTCAATCCTTAACGATGCTTGTTTGTTCTTCACAACTGATGCTCTAAGATTATCAGAGCTTTGATCAGAATAAGAATCTACTGTATTAGCTGCTAAGTTATTCTTAGCTATATTATTTTGGTCCGTAATTTTTTGGCTCAAGGCCGAATGAGTATTAATTTCTTCATGGATATCTTTGTGTAAATTTAAGTTTTGATCTTTAAGAATGATCTCATGATCAGAGACATGATTTAGTTTCTTAATCTCTTTGTCTTTAGAAAACAAAAACCAAGCTCCAAGGCTTGACATTAAAAAACCAAAAAAGAAAAACCAAAAGAAAATGCGTTTCTTCCTTTTCGGTTGAATGGCATCTTCTATATTATCCCAAATAAAAGCAGGAGGCGGAGTACTTGACTGATCCGCAATTTGCTTTATTTCATTTTCAAAATCTTTCGACGATCTCATTGCTGTTTATTTAAAACTTATTTGAATATTGATTAATTAAATAATCGTCTTTCTTTATCATTTCTTGGAGCATCTTCCTTGCTCGTAATAATTGAGATCGCGATGTCCCCTCGCTAATCCCTAAACTATCTGCTATTTCTTTGTGTGACAGATCATCCAAAACATACATTGAAAATACCAAGCGATATCCTTCTGGTAATTGACTGAGTAGTTTCAAAAGACTGTCATAATTAAAACTGTCAAAATCAAAATCCATTTCGTAACTGAATGAATTAGGGTTTACATTTTCTATCGAACTTAAAAATTTAGAACGATCTAATTTAATTTGTGTCAAAGCTGCATTGACAATGATTCTTCTGATCCATCCTCCTAATGCTCCTTCACCATTGAATTGATTGATGTATTTAAACACTCTTATAAAACCAGTTTGAAGTGCGTCATTTGCAGACGACGTATCTTTACAATAACGCAGGCAGATGCTATACATCTGCCCGCTGTATTGATTGTATAATTTCTTTTGCGCTATACGGTCTCCCTTCTTACAGGATGATATGAGTTTCGCTTCTGTCATTAGAGAAAAACTCGCAATCTAAATGTTCCTTCAAAATCACGTTCTTCACCAGTCCCTGCGTTAATTCCAGTAAAGGAATAATATCCTTCAATGTACTCTTCTGTTCCTGTTACGAAATTTGTTATGGTTACAGTACCAGTTTGCAAACTATAAACGTTTAAATCTGTAACTTCTACACTGGCAGATTGCATATCAAATGTACCCAGTGCAAATCCTCCTTCTAATCCATCGTCATATTCTATGATCATTCCAACAAATATATTGGGATTAGTAGGATCAGAACCATAACCCATGATTCCATCAAATCCAGTAAATTCATCAGCAATGAGCTCAAATGTACATGTAATATCTAAAGGAGGATCATCTGAAATAATATCAAGATAATAGGATTCTCCATCGCACACAGTGATTATTCCTAGATCATTATCGCCAGGTACATTTGCCAATTGTACACCTAGACTTTGCAGATGACTATCCAGGTCGTATCCAATAACTTCATTTCCGATAAGAGGGTCACAAATGATAAAACTAAGATTTACAGCTGAATTATCCATCGGGTAAAAAGAACCACCAACGGAAACTACACCATTTTCTATAGGGTTATTATCACAATCCACAAATTGAGCACTTATATTTGTCCAATTCGGATCACTACTTAAGTCTATGACAACATCTCCAATATCCGTGTCTTGAGAAAAAGGACCAATTTCGTCAGTAAACACTGTATTCCCGCAGTTGTAGCTCGCAGTGACCTTAAATATTAATAACTCATCTTTGGCTACAGCCCCTGCAAAAGTTCCATCCGGATTACTCCATCCTTGTCCTTGTCCAGCTACTCCTTCCACACTGACTTTAATATGTAAATATGGCAATGGATTTCCTGTTACATCCACCAAGCGACCACTCAATACAATCGAAGGCAGATTAGAGTCATAATTCCAACAACTAAAATGAGTTACTTTCCCGACGTATTCATTTCCTTGTAACTCCGCAACACCTTCCTTTTTCCATAAGCCGCTGGTCTCTTCAAAATGCCAAAGAGGGATCGTAGCAGGTGCGCTACTTAACAATTCGTCTTCAACTTGCATTTTCATTTCAGCAGGATGAGACTGCTTCAATTGTAAGGCCTCTCCACTCGGAGTTTCCATTTCAACATACACCATTCCGTAAGAGGTCAAAGTTTGTAAAACATTATTTTCATCAACACCAGACAGATCTCCTGGCATGTACAAAAACAAAGCCTCATCTGTGGGGTCCAAATATCTAACAGCTAGCATGACTTCTCCAGAATACTCAGTTGATGTACCATCAAATACCACACTATTTCCGGTAAAATTTATTTCAACATTTTCTTCTGTAATAGTTCCTCCAGAAGAAGTATTAAAACTGTGGTTGAAATTTTTCTCTAATAATTGCGTCCTAAAAGATAATGTACTTTGTGACTTGGTTCGAAAAACTTTAGTTCCATTAAAGTATCCATTCTTTGTGATGTTGATAAAATTATGCCGAGAATCGACCAAAACATCTTTGAATTCATAAAATCCAAATTCATCTGTTTGAACAACATCACCGTTAAAACTTACTGATGCACCAAAAACTGGATCGTTATCTTCATTAACTACGAATCCTGTGATATCAGATTCGTAGGATGTATCCCCTCCACCGTTTGAAATAGGTCTAAATCCTTCGTCGTCCTTTTGACACGAAAAAATACAAAGGATTGCAAAGGCGAAAACTATTTTTAATATATACTTAGACATAATTAACATTTAATATGATTCAAAAATATTTGAATTCCGGATTCATATTATTGATAACAATGTAATCAATCGTGTTGCATGAAAATGAAAATATTTATAAAAAAATATTATCATACCTGGCTTTGAACAACTTTTAAGTGAGATGGAAGCATAAAATTTACTTAAACATAAAGCAGCTACCATTGTTTTAACAGATATTTACAAGAAATTATCATCATGGCAGAAACGAGTTACTGGGAAGGATCAGACAAGTATTTATGTGATAGAGAATTGGCACAAGCCTTTCATATGGCAAGAACACTAGGGATGCCCTTATTAATTGAAGGGGAGCCAGGTACTGGTAAAACTGAATTACCTATTCACTATTCGAATGATCGAAAACTTGATCTCCACGTATATCCTGTGGGATCAAAGAGCAATGTCGATCAATTTGTCGCTCGGTTTGATCACGTCAAATATCTCAGAGACTCTCAAATAGAAATCCTCAATGCTCAACGAGCCGAAAAAGATTTAGAAACTAAGTTATCAACAGGAGGAAGAAATCCTGAATCTTTGGCAGATTATGTAGTTAAGGGACCCGCGACCCAAGCATTTCAATCACCCAATTCGGTCTTGCTCATTGATGAAATTGACAAGGCGCCAAGAGAATTTCCCAATGATTTACTCTATGCACTAAGTCATCGAAAATTCATTATGCCCGAATCTGGAGAAACAATTGAAGTATCGGAAGAAGAAATGCCAGCCATTGTAATTACTTCCAATCGTGAGCAAGAACTTCCTACTGCTTTTAAAGGGAGATGTATTTATCATTACATTCATTTTCCTGATCAGGAAGTGATGAGGCAAATTGTGGAAAAGCACCACCCTACTATTAATGAAAAAGTAGTTGATGTTGCCCTAGATGTGTTTTATCATTTACGGAGAGTTGGATTGGATCGGGCACCCACCACAAGAGAAATTCTAAATTGGTTGAAGTATATCAAACCGCTAGCACCCAAAGAGGCCATTCAAAAAATTGAAAAGCTTGAAGGTATTGGAGCGTTAATCAAAACACAAACGGATCTAGAAAGAATTCAACAAGGCGTTTTACGAAACCCTCAAGATTTCATGAGAAGATCTACTCCCAATTAATATCTGATGTTTAATTCATTACCGGCATATTTCAGAAATTATGGCTTAAACGCAGATGTCCGTACGCTTTTGGTATTACGAAAGGCCGTTGAAAAAAACTTGGTCAAAACTTTAGGTGATGTTTATAATGTATTGAAAGGAATCATTGTAAAAGAACCGACGGAGATCGGACCATTTACACGAGCTTACTATAAATACTTCTTAAATATTGATATTCTAAATGGTGAGAAGTTGGACGATGCGATTCTGCGATCAGAAACTTTTAAACAATGGAAAAATAAATACTTAGAAGAAGCAGATCAAGAATTCGACGAAAGTCTGGAGGATTTGATTAACCGTTTTTTGGATCAAGTTCACTTAACACATTACGATATCAAAGAGCTTGTTTCGGGCTCCAAAATTTTTGATGAAGACAACCCAGATTTAGAAGATCAAGAAGATAATTCTAATTCTTTTGCGGCTTCCGCCGAAAGGCCATTGAATAAAATGGCGGATTATTCTGACTTATCATTGGAAGAACTTTTAGAGCGCTTAGAAAAAATAAGAGCTCAACAACGATCCAAACATAGTGGAGGTAGCCATTGGATTGGAACAGGTGGCATCTCCGCTTACGGTCATGGTGGCGCTGCTAAAGATGGCATTCGTGTTGGAGGTACAGGTGGTGGTAAAATGGCTCGTAAGGTGATGGGCAACAGTAACTTCTTCCCTATAGACATGGATTCTATATTAAGTGATAACAATGTAGATGCAGTGTTAAACTCTATCAAAGGAGTCGTCGAAGAAAGTGCTTTTGAAAAACTAGATGTCCCAGGAACGATCAAAACAGGATTGCAAAGAGGAGGACTTTTTATTCCAGAAATGCGTCATGACAAGAATGAAAAGTTACAGATTATTGTGCTTATCGACAATGGTGGTTGGTCGATGGCACCCTATATCAAAACGGTCCGAGATCTCTTTAAGAAAATGAAGACTCGTTTTTCTCATGATCTTAAAACCTATTATTTTCATAATACCATCTATGATGTTGTCTTTAGCGATCCCAACCGATCAAAAGCTGTCCCAATCGATAAACTTTTGTTGAACGATAAAAATTATCGTGTATTTATCATTGGTGATGCCGCCATGAGTCCATACGAATTGGATCGAAGAAGTATCAGAAACTGGCAAGCCATCCAAAAGAAATTTAAAAAAACGGTTTGGCTTAATCCAGAACCCGTCAAATATTGGAACCACACGTATACTACGCAGGTTCTTCGTCAAATCATCAATATGTTTCCGTTAACGATTAGAGGAATCGAACAAGCAGTGCTCGAAATGAATCGTCAAAAGGCATAACTAAATTGGATGACATTAAACGCTTCTTACTCAATTTGCGACTTCCGTCGAATGAATTCTAATTAAGTTACAATTCAAACCCCAAAAATATTTCTATTTTAATCTTTAAATTAGACCTTTAATTAATATCTAAAACTGAATTTAAATCTTACATGGAAAATATCTTTTTAAAAGAAATCAGCGAACGAGTCATTGCCAGAATTAATAATTTGACAAGTGACACCAAAGGTCAATGGGGAAAAATGACCGTGGATCAAATGCTTGCCCACTGCAATGTAACTTACGAAATGGTTTATGATGATATCCATAAAAGGCCCAATGCTTTGATGAGATTTATATTAAAGATGTTGGTAAAAAACAGTGTTGTTAATGACAAACCCTATCCTAAAAATGGATCCACTGCTCCACAATTTATTATTAAAGGAAGCAGAGATTTTGAGAAAGAAAAGACGCGATTAATCGCTTACATTCAAAGAACACAAGAATTGGGTGAAAAACATTTTGATCAAAAAGAATCCCATTCCTTTGGACCATTAAGTACCGAAGAATGGAATAATCTCTTTCATAAGCATCTAGATCATCATCTCACCCAATTTGGAGTATAGAAATATGAATTAAAAAAAGAATGACTACTTCTTGATTGCAATAGACACTCTTTTTGTTCCGAATTTTGTATTCGGCTTTAAGCCAATTCTTGAATACTTGCCATCACATGATAGCGTGGGTCATCAACACTTTTCTCGATCACATTTTCCAACCTTGGAGATGCTTTTTTCATGAGTAGTTGACATTCTTCACTTAAGTGAATGATTTTAATTTCTTTTCCTGCCTCTTCATAACGTGCCACTAAATTATACAAAGCCTCCAAAGCAGAATGATCACTAACTCTAGATTCCATAAAATCGATGACGACCTTGTTGGGATCATTTTTAACATCAAATTTAGATCGAAAAGCTGTGATACTACCAAAAAATAATGGGCCCCAAATTTCGTATACTTTGGTTCCATCTTCACGAATATGTTTTCTCGCTCTAATCCTTTTGGCATTTTCCCATGCAAATACTAGGGCACTCATAATAATACCAACGATAACGGCAATTGCCAAATCAAATACAACTGTCAAAGAGGAAACGGTAATCAAGACCAAGGCATCACTCAAAGGGATTTTATTTAAAATACGAAAACTACTCCAAGCAAATGTCCCGATGACGACCATAAACATCACCCCTACCAAGGCTGCAATTGGCACTTGTTCGATTGCGCTTGACGCGAATAAAATAAATCCTAATAGTGTCACAGCAGCTACAATCCCTGATAATCGTGTACGACCTCCAGATTTAATATTGATAATGGATTGTCCAATCATGGCACATCCCCCCATACCGCCAAACAATCCTGTAATAATATTGGCACTACCCTGAGCCACGCATTCTTTATTGGATCGCCCTCTTGTCTCAGTCAACTCATCAATTAAATTTAATGTCATCAATGATTCGATTAATCCTATGGCTGCCAAAATCAAGGCATATGGACCAATAAAAAGTAAGGTCTCCACATTGAAGGGTACTTTATTGAAAATCTCTAGTTGAAAAGTTGGTAATCCTCCCTTTAATCCCTCGCCTCCTCCATCGCGAATAAAACTACCTACTGTTGCCACATCCAAGCCCGCAAAAATCACTATCGCACTCACTACCCCAATAGCAACCAATGCCTCCGGTAAATTATTTTTAATCTTAGGAAGAAAGTACATGATTGCCATGGTTAGAAAAACGAGCCCTAGCATAAGTAACAAATCCATGCCACGCAACCATTGGCTTTGTCCATTGACTACTTCTTTAAACATACCTAACTGAGACAAGAAGATCACAATCGCCAATCCATTCACAAAACCCATCATGACAGGATGTGGAATCAACCGTACAAATTTTCCTAGGCGTAATAAACCTACGATAATTTGAATTCCCCCCATCAAAATGACAGTAGCAAACAAATAATAAAGTCCTAAGTTTTCGCTTTCTGGCCCCATGGCATTTCCTTGAGCCACCAAACTTACCATGACTACAGCTAAAGCGCCTGTTGCACCACTAATCATCCCGGGACGTCCTCCAAAAATGGACGTTATCAAACCTATCATAAAAGCAGCATACAAACCCACCAGAGGATCGACACCTGCAACAAAGGCAAATGCCACTGCTTCGGGCACCAAAGCCAAGGCTACGGTCAATCCACTAAGAATATCATTTTTAGCTCGCTTACGAATAAAGTCCATCATAATATCAAAATCTTCTAAAAGGGCGCGAAAATAAGCCTTTTTGTTAAGAACTGAGCATTTTGATCACTTCATACATACGTATTGCTTTAATATGTTACTAATTCTAATTGAGAGAGATAGCATTTAAAATGGCTTATAAGAAACAAGAGAAACTAAAATTTCTCAATGCGACACAAACACCATAGATTATGGCTCGATAGAACAAAAATATAGACTAATATTTCTTTTAGCTATTATTTACAATTTTGTCCTTTTGGACCGTTTTATTTATCATGCGATAGGAGGAGAATTTCTCTGTTTATCTCAAGAAACTGGAAGAGACATTTTAAAAAAC
>JAHDCZ010000006.1:0-4394 GCA_020629615.1 Saprospiraceae bacterium | reverse complement strand
AGGAGGAGAATTTCTCTGTTTATCTCAAGAAACTGGAAGAGACATTTTAAAAAACTTTCAAGATTTTTTAAATGCCAAGGATTAACTATCTAACCAATTTCTGAACAAAGGTGTTTTTGCTCTACTGGTATAAAGAGGATCAGAAAGTGTCTTCATTTTAATGGCCAACTTATTTTTGAAATATGGTTCAATATTTTCTATGTAGTCAATATTGATAATTTCGCTTCGATTGATCCTAAAAAACTTTGATGGATCAATTTTACTTTCGATTTCTCCCAATGTATAATTGACGATATGTTTTTGCACATCTTTATCTAATGCGGTACAAAAATCTCCATTCGCCTCAAAGGCAATCAAATCACTCACATTTAATATTTTGATCCCCCCTTTCTTCTTTACACTAAAACGTTTTTTGTAGGTCTTTTTATCGGATTCGATGATTGACTTCAATTCTTCGATTACATTCGCGTCAAGCGAAGAATGCTCTGTACTTTGAAATAAAGTTTTATACTTCTCAATCGCCTCCTGAAACTTCTGACGTGTATAAGGCTTTAGCAAGTAGGCAATTCCATTCACTTGAAATGCATCAAATAAATATTGATCAAATGCGGTTGAAAATATGATGGGACATTCCAAATCAACTGCTTTATAAATTTCAAAAGAATTACCATCCAGAAGTTCTATGTCAGAAAACACCAAATCGATTTGATCTGTTTTGTCAATCAGACTTTTTGCCTCCTCTACTGATCTTGCCCAACCCTTTATCTCACATTCAGGTAATTCTTTCTCAATTAAAAGAACCAATTTTTCATATGCCGGTACTTCATCCTCAAATATTAAAACATTCATTAGTCTATATTTTTTATGATGGGTAGACTTACTTCAAAATACTCTCCCTCATCAATCACAATTTCGTCATCCGTCAAAAAACGATATCGCGCACGTAAATTTTCTATCCCCGTACCGTTGGAATCTGATGAATTCATTTTTTTCTTAATGTTATTACGAATCAAGATTGAATTTTCTTGAATCCTTAAGATCATCACAATGGGTTCTTCACTATCCCCTTTGTTATGTTTTACAACATTTTCTATAAGCGTTTGTAAAGCACCCGGAGGAATCAATTTATTCTCAATATTAGTTTCGAGTAAAATCTCAAACTTGTAGGCGCCACCAAATCGCTGTTCCAGTAAAAAAATATAATCTTTGGCAAAATTCAATTCGTCTTCCAAAGCGATCACCTCATCATCCTTGGTTTGAATCAAATAACGATAAAGCTTTGACAAGCGATTAATATAACGCTTCGCTAAATCTGGATTGGAATCAATTAAGGAATCAACCGTATTCAAATTATTAAATAAGAAATGAGGATCAAGCTGTGATTTTAAGAGACGTAACTCATTCCCTTTTTTCTCTTTCTCTTTCTTTTCTAAGTCTACCTGAACGTTGTAAAACTTTTTTCCTAAAAATATTCCCAGCAGTATACCAGAATTTTCAACCGATGACATCAAACAGTAGGTTATCAAACTTGTAAAACTATTAAAGCGATATCGATCTCCTGAAAGTTTAATGTAAGCATAGGTTTCAGCCATTCCAAGCACTATAATAAACAAGACAATGCAAACAAATAAGGTAACGATTCGTTTCCTTGGAAAAAAATAAGGAAACATAACGTATACTATAAAGTAAAGAGCGATGCAAGTAGAAACAATATAAATAGACACATCAATGATGGGTTCTCCCCAACCCTTAGTATAATCATACCCATGGAGTGCAACTGGTATTGCAAAAGCAAAAAATACCAGCAATAAAATTAAATCTCCCTTGGTAAACTTAAAGTTCATATTTATCCTTGCGTAGCTCTGTTAATTTCATCTGAAGCACTTGCTCGATGTTTCTTTTTAGACTTCAAATGTTTGTTTCCAAATTTATAACTAAATCTGGCATTAACCACAGGTGCTTGCCAAGAACTTATCAATTTTAAATCTTGTTGATAATCCACTTCTGCATGCCAGAATCTTCTGATAAAATCTTCGACACCAAAACTTAATTTAGCTTTATCATTCATAAATTTCTTAGACATTCCAAAGCTCGTTCCATATAAGTGCTCGGAAGTAAATATACCTTCTTGTCCCCCACTATTATACCAACCCCCAAGTTCGGCATTAATATCCCAAGGTAAACCAAACTCAAATTGCGCCACTATGGTTGCCGCCCATTGCGATCTTTTGAACACCTGCTCGCCCAAAATAGAATTGTACTGAGTATTTGATCCAATAATCCCAGCATATCCACCTTTAACTCCTGGAATGAGGTCTACAGGTAAGAAAAGGCTCACATTGAAGGATGATCGATCATCAAAATTAATATCAATTTTTGAAGCCTCTTCTGAATTGGCATCTTGTCTAGTAATTTCAACAATAGCATCTTTGGACTTTTTGTACTCTATATTAAAAAATGGTTGCCCTTCCATACTCAAAGTAAACTTAGTACTGTGAGTTAACTCTGGTCTGATGTTCGGATTACCCGTCTCATAAGTAAAAGGATCCAAATAGTATAAAAACGGATTTAGCGTGGAGTATCGTGGTCGATCAATCCTATAACTGTAAGAAACCGTCGATGTCAAGGCACCCAAATCTCTACTAATACTTGCACTCGGAAAAAGTTTTGAAATGTCTCTTGTTAGTGTTGTATCCGATTCCACAGACATTCCTGATGACTGACTATTTTCATATCGTAATCCAGCCGTCGCAGCCCATGGTCCATTGGCATAGGAGAATTTAGAATAAACTGCGTATATTTTTTCATCAAACAAATAATGGTTGCTTTGCAGAGGATTATTTAACCATGACCCATTTTCGAAATATTCAGATCGAAGATCGTTATCTAAATCAGCAAAACTATATTTGATTCCTGTTTTTAATTCTAATGCAGAATTCAACGGTTTGACATAATCTAGGGTTGTCGCATAAATTTTAGTATCACCCGGTTGAATGTAGCGTTGTTTTTGAACTTCGTCATTAATCGAATTGGTAGTACTTAGGGTATTAAAACCGTCGGGTTGGTACGATGCGACGTTTACATCAAATTGTAATTTTTGACCGGCACTATCAATTTCAAAAATGTAATAGGGATTCACCGCAAAATAATTCCAAGTCTTATCAATATCGTTGTCTGTAAACAAGGTGTAATCCGTTTCGTTTTCGCCAAACAAGTTCACTTCAGTTGTATTCGTTTGAACACGTTGATTTTGATTTTCATAATATTTTGTTTCAAAACCAATACGATGACGATCGGTGACATCATAATCCAATCGTAAATTTCCTCTGTATGTATGGGGCATAGAAGCGTCTCGATTGACTTGAGAATAAACACCATCTATACTTGTACTTACTCCGGTAATATTTCTGGTGATATCAAGACCATCCACATATGAATTTCTGCTGTAACCTAAGCCACCAGACACGTTCAATTTTCCAGCGTAATGACTTAGGTTTAATCCTGTCGTATAATCCCACAACTCCCCTTTTCCGACTCCGAGGGAAATTGATCCATTAGTCCCAAAAAGTACATTCTTCTTCAAAATGATATTAATGATGGGACCGCTTCCTGAGGCTTCATACTCCGCACCTGGTTGATGAATCACTTCTACTTTCTTAATATTATCACCTGGCATATCTCTCAACAAAGATTGCACATCCATATATTGAGTGGTCTTACCGTTAATCAAAATTGTCGGCGATCCCGAACCAGGCATGGATAATCTATCATTAACAACCAGCATTCCAGGAACCTTCTTCATGACATCCAATAAACTTCCATTGGTATTGGTCATATTATTTTCAACATTGACAATTAACTTATCTGCTCGCTGCTCAAGTAAGGGTAGTTTACCTTTAATTTCTACTGTTGATAACAGCGCAGCATCCGATTCCAATTGAAAATCAATATCTATCAGTGCTTTAGCAGGTATTTGTATTCCTCCTTTTCTCGCTTTCGCGAAACTTAACATCGAAACCTCTAAATAATAGCTTCCATCTTGAATGTCTCTGATTAAGTATCTGCCACTTTCGTCTGTAGATTCTGCAGTTACATAAGAACTATCGGAAGCATTAAATAATGCGACTGTCGCAAAAAATATGGGCTCTTTGTTTTGATCGGTCACTTGACCAGAGATCATATCTTGAGTGATGGCAGGAATACTAATTGCGATAAATACTAATATTGAAAGATACTTTTTCATTGGTTTTATTTTGTTTACCATTCAAAGTTAAGTTTGAAGATCCCTCTTTTCCATTAGTTTTAGCCCAATGAGGGTAAAAATCAGGTGAATGGTGTTTTTGTCCTGCCGGACGGGCATTCATTTTTTTCTTGGCAAAAAAACGAACCAAAAA
>JAHDCZ010000085.1 GCA_020629615.1 Saprospiraceae bacterium | reverse complement strand
TCAGTAGATAGGGGATTAAAATAGTAATATTTAAAATCGCCATTTTTGGTATTCACACCAAAGACCAATTTACTTTTGTTTTCATTTATTGATTCTATATGTATTGAGTTAATGTTGCCTAAGAAAATGTTTATGGGATTTCCGACTGTATCCTTCCTTTCCGTCGGGGCATCATGTATAATTTTTCGATTAGGATTGATATTCAAAAAAGCTAGGTGATTTTTTTCATTTGAAAAACCAAGTGTTTTTTGAATTTCAATAAAATTTGTGCTCTTCAAAATTTCATTAAAACTTGATTTCTTGCTCACATTACTTATACTATTTGGATGGGTGATTTTGTTGATAAATATTTTTTGTTCATGCGATAAAGAATCGTCGCTTTTCATGACCAATGCTTTTTCGCCTTTATTTGGCAAGACGATATACAAATCATCATGATCATATCTCCAAATCCCAACTAGAATTCTACGAATACCGCTCATTAAAATGGAGCTAGAATCCTCAAAATATTTTCGTTGTCTATCATCGGTTGTCATTGGTCGTGTTATAAAGTAAAATGCCAAACCCGATCTATGTATATCTTTTTTGTGAAAATTATCTAAGTAGAGATAGGTCTCTTCAACCACTTTACAATTAGGAAGTTGATTTAGTTCTTCTCTAGTTTGTTCATTTAGTTGAGTAAATTTCTTAGATGGGAAATCCGCACTATATCCATTCTTATCACTAGAGTAATCTCTATATTCTAAGATGCTATGACTGAAAAAATCATCATAATTGAAGTCAATATGTATTGAGGAGGATTCTATTTGATCAACTGGATAAATCAAATTTGATTTAATCGGATAAAGTAAAAGTCCTTTTTTACTCAATGGTCCTGCGCATGATATGATTAAAATCATCATCAAACCATAAATAGAATTTCTGATCATGGCAATATTGTTTTATTCGAATAATTGAATCCTAGCAAATTTCTTTTTCCGAGAGGTCGAGGATGAAAAGGAGATTCGGTAATGTTGTAATGAATTAAATATTGGATGTCACTGTATACAGGTTCAAAGATTGAAAAATTGACATTTAATTCATTCTTGATACCAAGTTTATAAATGAAAGCTCCCTGGTTAAACATTTGTTGCGATTGATCTTCGTATGGTAGATTGTCCATATGAACTAACCCAGCGAGTTCGTATAAATTTCTTTGATATCCAGTATAGTTTACATAGGATAATTTCATGTGCGTGATGAAACCTGAATTGTTATTCCAATAGACGCCTAAGTCTCCGCCTCCTGTCCAATAACGATCAAATTTATCACCCAAGCCGATTAAATGAAAAGGTGTGGCGTCGTTATAATAATTGAATTGCGCATTTAATATTGAGATTGAGCAAAATCCAATTTGCTGATGTCTTGAATGATTAAGTCCATTTATAAAACATGTGCCTATACTAAAGGAGTAATCTAAGGGGTTGTATAGCGAACTCATGTCATGAATTACAGAGACAAAAGCTGGTTTTGCAACGGCAGTATTATTGCTCTCGATACCAGATAAAGCCATTATGGCATTTCGCCATTCCACATTGAATTTAAATTTTTCATTGTTTTCTAATGAAGTACCAATTCCTCCGCGAAATATTTCAATTTGGCTTTGTGCTCCAAAAAGGCAGTTGAAATTTTTAGTTCCGACACTACGAAGAAGACCGATTGACGCGAAGCCTCTTATTGCTCCATTTCTCCGGGTACCCAAATCCATACTTGCACCGAAGGATATTCCGATCTTAGTTTTATTTTCTTCTAAAAGTTCATATCGAAAATCAGACAAAGTCGTTTCTATATCATGATTGAAATAATCTGTTTGAGCAATAAGTGATGAGGAGTAAAAAAATAAGAGTAGTACAATTGTTCTAACCATAATCAAAATTTAAGCATGAAATTTTCCTTGCTATCAAGAGCAGTTCAAATTTTCAAGAAAGGTTAAAACGTGTTATCTTAAAGGTAAAAGTAAGATATGAAATTTTAGTTGAATCTTCCAAGGGGAAAATAACTGATCTCACAGGGGCTTATTCCTCCCAACTACTGACACATCGAAATCCCGTCCAACAATTTGGAACTTCGGTCATGTTCTTATTGATGATTTTTATATCAGATAATTTATCCTTCCAACTTCCTCCTTTGCTTATATCTTCTTCATCAATCATTTCTGAAACATTACCGATAGTATGGAAAATTCCAAAAACATTTTTTGCAAACGATAATGAACTAGCAGTTGTAATCAATCGTTCACTACGAGTTCCTTCGTGTGTTTCATAGGAAAATTCATTTTGTTCGGAGGCGATATACTCTAGGGTGCAGAATAATGATTTCATTTCTTTTTGAACAAGATAATTTTCATCGGTTTCTGGGTCAACTCCATACTCAAAACCAGTATCTTTTCCGGCAAATAATTCCCATTCGTCATTCGTTGGTAAACGAAAAATTGGAAATGGCATTTCACACCACGTATTTACAAATTGGTATTCTTTCGAGCGATAACGGTCGATCGTAAAATGGTTTTCAGGTGTTGCATTTGGATTAGGGTTCATACACCCTTGTTCAATTAAAAGCATTTCAGCCACACGATCGCTCCGCCATTTGCAGTATGCTTTTGCTTGATTCAGAGTGATTCCGACCACAGGAAAATCATCATAGAAAGGATCTCTAAAATAGATTTTATATAGATGGGGTATCATACCCTGTTTTAACCAAACTGTAGTATCTGGAATAGCATTTATGTATTGTTCAGATTTTTTTCCAAATACAGATTGTATATATTTCAAATATTCTTTCCAATTGTGATTACTTACTTCAGTTTCATCAGCATAAAAATTATATTCTATTTCGATTCCATTTGGAGGATTTACTTTCGTCCAATCTTTGATTTCTTTGTGGTATTCGTTTTGAGCACCTATCATTGAAATGGAAAAGTAAAAAAGTAATGTTCCACTAATAAAAGATCTTATTGCCATTATTATTTCTTTATAGAAGCAACAATATATAATTACATCACTTCACAAAAAAAGATTTCATTTCGCTAACGAAATGAAATCTTTAAAATTCTTGATTAATTTATACTTTACCATTCGGCGAAAGCCATAAAGTCAAAGAACGATCATTATTTTTTAACCAATTGATTACTGAAAATCAAATGGTTTTTGCTAGTTACTCTGATTAAATAATGTCCAGCTGCCAAATCAGCAAATGGAATAGAATAGTCTCTAGCTTCCGCTTCATTTGCTTCATAAGAATTTTGATATACAATCTGTCCTATATCATTGTAAACTTCAAGTTCAAAAGCATCTTTTAAATTACGAACCTGAAAGTAAAGTAAATCTTCAAAAGGATTTGGGAAAAAAACAATACTCATAGGGTCATCAATACTAAAATTGCATTGCACAATATGAGATCTTTCATTCGTTCCATCAAAATCAATTTGGTTTAAACGATAAAAGTTTTTACCGATATTTGGATGCTTGTCATCAAACCAATATGAATTTTCTGAAGTTGTAATTCCGGAGCCTTTGACCTCACCTATAACTTGCCAATCTCGGTTGTTTAAAGATCGTTCAACCATAAATTTTTCGTTATTAATTTCACTAGCAGTTTTCCAAGAAACACGAATATCATTTTCTTTTTGTTCTGCGCTCAATGATATCAAAGTAACTGGAACAGGAACTTTTGATATCGGTTGGATTTTATAGGCAACTTTCCAGTCGGTATAACCAACATTATCATGGATTATCCTAATATAGTTATCTCCTCCCGCGTTGTATTGACCACTTACCAAGTTGATGATGATTTGAGGACTACCCGGGGTAAAGTTAACTACTTGATCTCCTGTTGCCGTCATGTCTTCATATGCACTTGGATTTAGAAAATATTCAATTCTACCAGAAAGCAAAACGTTTGGTGTAAATAGGATACAAATATCATCTGTAGTACCAGCTGGAATAAAAAAGCGAAACCAATCAGGATCTGTAGTATTAGGTCCCTCTGGTACTTGAACTGACCTCACTTGGCTTATCCCTGCATAAGGACTTGTATGGTCCAAATTAATATCCCAAGCAAATTCTGGATAATCTCCTTCGTCTAAAGATCGCACGACAGAATTGATGTCATCGTCGACACCAAGATGATCAACGTCAGTTAACAAAGTATCTGTTAATCGGAAAGCTGTTCCATCAGATGGAACAGGTGTTGTACCATCATAAATCCACTGACGAGCTAATGCCACGACACCATCACCGCTATCCAAAGGAATTTTAGAAGTAATGTATGTATATCTTAAATTATCAGGTAAGGGCATGTTGGGATTGTCTTTTGTTCCATCCCAAGGATCAGGTGAACCAGACTCATTAATCCCTTCTAAAACATCATTTTCATCACCGTCACAATTAACATCATCATTATGAAAGCCTAATGGCATGGTGCTTTCATTTCCACCAAATAGATAAATACCAGGACAAACACAACATCCCAAAAAACCACATCCCGTTAAATAATTATACCGTAGATCTCTGGTAGCTTCAGAATTAATATCAGGCAACCCGTCTCTTGTGACTTCTTCCTCTTCTTCTTTGTCAAAAGGCCATGGACTGCCAAAGAAATTACTTCCACGATGCGGTGTAGCAGTCGTGATCATTTTTTTAATTTGATGACCATCTGGCGAACTTGGATTCACCCACCACGGATGATTTCCACTACCGTCCGTTCTCTGCAAATATTCTCTAGTTTCTAATCCACCCATACTGTGACCCGCAACGATTACCTTATCTTTGTCTGGGTTGGCAGCCAATACATTGGCAATCATTTTCCCCAAGGCATAACCTTGTTTTCTAATGGCAGATTCATTGCTATCGTTGTGAAAAAAACCTGGAGCCCCACAACCATCAATGATGATTTGAGGATCTGATGGATCTTCATTCCAATAGTTCTGAAAATTCATCGAATAGACACAACCAGGAGCCAGAGCATTCGATTCGTTATTGAAAAAGGTAAGCACATCATCATCAGCTGTTCCTTGTACTCCATCGTTCCCCCAGATATTACTGCTTGTAGTGGCATTAACAACAGCGTGAAAAATATCAGCTCTTGGGCCAAATATATTTTTGAAGTCTGCTTGATCCCAAGTACCTGTAAAGGTCTCTGCGTTACCAGTGAAGCCATGTAAAAATATAACAGGATAAGGACAGTCACATGCCTGTGCTTGGACATTCGCCTGCGACAATAGGAATACTCCTAAAAGAATTAATAATCTCATGTTGGTAAAGTTTAGTATCTAGGCTTGGTGGGGAGCATAAATTTATAATAATAAAGGCTTAATTCAAAACATTATTCCTCTATAAAAATGTTAATCTTGGCAATATTCTCGACTCAGATTTCCGCCAAAATAGAGACTATTGGCAAATAATTTTAAACCTCCCAACCAATATCCCCGAAACAAAGGATTGTCTACAAAAGCGATGATTCTTCCTTTACCTTTTACAAAACATGTCACAGCTGTCGCATTTTTTGCTCTTGACTCCCAATTTTGGTGCATATATCCCGAAACTAGTGGTGTTGAGCTATAACGCACAGGTGATGCTTTAAGATTTTCGCTTTGGGCATAGAATTGGGTTCCTCTTTTAAATAGATGATACCGATTGTCATTATATCCGAAGCACAGAGGATGTTCTAGATTCATAGTCGATTCAAAAATCGCTCCGCCCAATACTTTGGCACCACTTTGATTTGAATTGTCAGAAATGACAGATTCTGAATTGATTTCGGTATTGTTTAGTTCGATTATTTGAATTCTGTTTAAAAAATGAAGTGCTTTTCTAAAGGCAATAATTTGACCTCCAGTTTCGACCCAGTCCTTCATTTTCTTGTGGAATTCCTTATTCATTTTATTATAATTACCATCGGGTAAGATTAGGATGTCGTAGCTTTCAAGATTCAATCTACTGATTCGGTCTATATCCAAGTGTATCACATTCATCCCAAACTCTTGATCCATGGCAAACCATATATCTCCGGCTTCATAGGCATTAATCCCGTCACCGACGATCATTCCGACTTTGGGAAGTTTTAGTTTGGTACTCGAAATATCTTTGATATCAGAAACATCAGTTAAATTAAATCCCATTGCTTCGATATTTGAGATGGTTTTCTTTTGTGCACTACTCAGTTTGTCCAAACTTTTCAATAAAAGAGATCCTGCACCAAAGCGTTTGTTTTTATGCTCAATGGGCAAACTGATGTATTCGATATTAAAATTGTTTTTTAGAAGCGTGGTCAAGACCTTTGGACTGTTTAAGCGATCCCAGGGTAGGAGTGCGCTGATTGACGGATTACTATTCTCCTCTTTTTCTTTCGCTTTCGCGGAATGGGAAAGTTTTTGTTTGCCTAATAGATTGAAATCATAGTTTTCGGTCACTGGAGAATAATCCAGATCAAAGGCCAAGGGCATGGTCCAGGTCGATACATCATAAAATATACTATCCGGAAACTTGTTGACTTTTTCAAAAATGGTTTTGACCAATTTGTATTGAGGCTGTTCCAAAGGGACAATGTAATTATTGGCTTTCGCCGAATATAGTTTTTCTTCTATAGTAAGATCTTTATTCAGCTCATAAACCTTTAATTGATGCTGTTGCAGAATATCAATAAAGCGATCTGTTTTCTCTAAGTCAGGGTCTTCAAAAACATAAGCTTTGGTATGATTGGCTTTCGCCTCTTTTTGAGCTTCTAGAAAAGCATTGCGCTTAAAAGAAAGAATCTCCTTCCTCATATTCAATGCCGCTTTTTGCGTAGAAATTGAGGTGACCACTTGATTGCGAATGGCAAACGGAAAACTCAAAGGCCCATTTGTGCTTTCTTGTAGATGGCCTCTTGCACTGGCTTGTTCGAATAAAATTCCAATACATCCATTGATATCAGGATAGGTTGAGCCCTTCCCATAGTAGTAATCATCATAACGTTCTTTGGAAAAATATTTAGAGCCTATTTCATCCAACGCAGCCGCATGATACGTTCCGATTTCTTCTGTAATGTCCTGATTGATTTGTGGGGTATTGGGGTTAGTACGGGATGGTACACCAGGTTGAAAAAAGAACGTGGAGTTGGTTCCCATTTCATGATGATCTGTCAAAATACTTGGCTTCCAATGATGAAAGGTTTTGATTCTTCCGCGACTTTCGGGATGTGTCAACAACAACCAGTCTCGATTTAAATCAAACCAATAGTGATTCGTTCGCCCTTTGGGCCAAGCTTCATTAAATTCTCGATTACTTGGATCAGAAACCAAATGCTTGCTTTTATGAGAATTTACCCATGAGGAAAATCGTTGGAACCCGTCCGGGTTCATACATGGATCGAGTAGTATAATCGTTTCCTCCAAAAGATCCAATACTTCTTTATCTTGGGAAGCCGCTAGGTAATAAGCAACCAAAGCCGCTGCATTTCCTCCTGAGGCTTCATTACCATGGATGCTATAACCCTGATAGATGACCATCGGCAATTTATTAATGTCTATTTTTTCGCTTAGTGAAGGATCCGTTAATGCCACGTTTTGTTGTCGTATGGACCTTTGATTGGTCAAATTTTTAGGAAGACTGATGGTCAGATAAATGAGGGACCTTTCTTCATAGCTTTTGGCATATTCAGTGATTTGTACTCGATCTGAAGCGTTAGCTAAAGCACGCATGTAATAATTGAGCTGATCATGGGTTATGTGCCATTCTCCGATTTGATAACCCAAAAATTCTTCAGGAGTAGGAATACTGGAATCGTATTCCATATCAGGCAAATAATAATTGATTTCCTTTTGACCATTCGCCGAAAGGCAGAAAGAAAAAAATAGAATGAAACTTAGTTTGGGGATGATCGACAATCGTAAGGTGTAAAAGCTCATAAAAACTTAGATTTGTAATCCAATAATAAACATAATGTATTTAAACCTTTACTTTTTGGTGGTTGGATTGGTCGCTGCGTTATTGGTAGTGAATATCTTTTTTCGTGCGAGATTGCTGAAATTATACCGCATTTTGGTCAATGCAAGGGTTGATTTTGAAGCCAAACACATCTTTAACAAGTCGCTGATGGAAGAAGAAATCATTACTAAGCATCCAAATATGGCAAAGGAATTACGCAGCTTTTCTCAACAAATTCGTAACTCTATCTATATTGCAGCAGCGATTGTATTGTTAATCACAATACTGGGCGCTGTATTATCGAATTATCGCTGACTATGAGTATAAAAATAGGATTACTAGGTGCTGGACATCTTGGTAAAATTCATCTTAAATGTTTGAAAAACACACCGTTCGAACTCGTTGGATTCTACGATCCGAGTCCGGAAACATGTCAAAAGGTGTCTCAAGAGCATAATATTCCGAGCTATTCGAGCGTCGAGGAATTATTGTCACAGGTTGATGCCATAGATATTGTAAGTACCACCAATACGCATTACGAACTTTGTCATAAAGCACTCTCCGCTGGCAAACATGTCTTTGTAGAAAAACCTTTTGTTAAAGATTTGAAACAAGGGAAAATCTTAATGGATATGGTCAAGGAAAAAGGACTCGCCTTTCAAATCGGTCACGTAGAACGCTACAATCCTGCGTACAAGCAAGTCGCCGAAATGGGCTTACAACCCAAGTTTATTGAAGGTCACCGATTGGCGCAGTTCAATCCTCGAGGTACTGATGTATCGGTGGTATTAGATTTAATGATCCATGATATTGATCTAATTTTGCAGTTGAATCAATCGGCTGTTCAAAATATCTATGCTAATGGGGTAAGTGTGGCGAGTGATACACCCGATATTTGCAATGCACGCATCGAATTTGAGGATGGCGGAGTGGTTAATTTAACGGCAAGTCGGATCAGCATGAAGAATATGAGAAAGCTTCGTTTGTTTCAACAAGATGCTTATATCAGTTTGGATTTTTTAAATAAAGAAACTCAAATTATTCAGTTAGAAGAATTGTCGGATGGAAGCAAAGAAGACGAAAATGGAATTTATATAGACACAAATAAAGGGCGTAAACGTATTAAAATCAATCAAGCTGATGTGCAGCCTAATAATGCGATTGAAGATGAATTGAATGATTTTTACCTTTCAATTGGGGAGGGTAAAGAAATATCTGTTTCGATAGAAGATGGCTATCGCTCATTAAAATTGGCTTATCAGATTATGGATAAAATGGAATCCAATCTTGGATAAAATGCATTTGACAATTATGAAAAACTACAGCTATATTTTTTCTTTGGGTTTAATACTCTTTTGTGGATCTTGCGGTTTTTATGATCAAGCAGAAGTGCCTGCTGCTTTTTTGAAGATCGATTCCATTGAGCAAGTTACAACCAGTGGACAAGGCTTTAATTCTCATAAATTAACCGATGTTTGGGTTTATGCTGATACGGAGTTATTGGGTGTGTTTACGCCACCGATTGACGTACCGGTTATCCCTAAATCAGATTCTACGGAGATTATTCTTTTTCCCGGAATTCGCAATAATGGTGTTTCTACCAATCCGATCATTTATCCTTTTATGGATCGTTACGAAAATAAACTCCCTCTTAAATCTGGAGAGACCATAACGATTGATCCTATTTTTAATTATCGATCTTCAGCAGTCTTTGAAATGATTGAAGGCTTTGAAGGCAATCATGGTTTTACTTTTGACGCCGATACTATATCCAGTACCTCATTGTTGGTGAGTGAGGAAGAATTTTTAGAAGGCAGTAGATCGGGACACTTTTCGATCGATGAGGCGAATCGAACGGTACAAGTTGCGACGGGTTTGGAATTTTCAACCGAAGGATTGGATGGGAGAGAAGTTTATTTGGAATTGGACTATAAAAACGATACACCTTTATTTGTCGGAGTGATTGCACGAAGCCAACTGCAAGAATTAAAAGAATGGAAAGTAATCTTACCGCCAAGAGATAATTGGAATAAAATATACGTAGATTTTACCAACGAGCTCGCCTTTAGCAATATTGAGTTTTATCGAATTGTTTTTGGAGTGACTTTGGGATCAGCAACAGAAGGAGATGCTTACATTGATAATGTAAAATTGATTCATTTCTAAGGAATGGGTAATCAGCGAAGAATAGAACAATTTATTTATCGACTCTCTGATTTTTTATCAGCGATGTTTGCCTGGTTGATCTTTTTTATTTATCGAAAAAAGTTAAGTCAGCCCGACATACAATTGGGTGAGATTTTTGAAGATGATAAACTGTTTTTGGGACTGTTTATTATTCCAATATTTTGGTTGATTCTCTATACTATTTTTGATAAGTACAAAGATATTTATCGCTACTCTCGACTAGCGACCTTGAAACGTACTTTCATGTTATCTATTGCAGGTAGTTTGATTTTGTTTTTTACAGTCTTGGTGGACGACACGATTTTTGGGGTAATTTCTCCCTTCAAAGCGCTCATGGTTTTGTTTTCCTTGCATTTCTTTATCACTTCTTTTGCTCGGATGTTTTTGTTGACTTATGCGAGTCGTCGATTGAAGTCTGGAAAGGTCAGTTATAATACTCTGATTATTGGTGGAGACAAAAATGCCGTCGAGTTGTACGAAGAATTAGAATCGCGACATCATAGTTTAGGCCATAATTTTATTGGCTTTATTGATTCTAATGGAAATAGTAAAAATGAGATCCTGAAGTACATTCCTAAGATGGGAAAGATCGAAAACTTAAGATCAGTCATAGAACAAAACGCCATCGAAGAAGTGATTGTAGCAGTAGAAACTTCTGAGCATAATCGATTAAAAGATGTCTTTGATATTCTTTTTGATTTTTCTGATCAATTGCTGATTAAAGTCATACCTGATATGTATGATATCATGTTAGGGACCGTTAAAATGAATCATTTGTATGGTGCGGTATTAATAGAAGTGGAGCAAGAATTGATGCCTGGATGGGAAATCATCGTGAAGCGTTTTATTGATATTGTGACGAGCATTATTCTCTTAGTTCTACTGAGTCCTCTTTATTTGTTTATCATGATTCGTGTGCGACTTTCGTCGAAAGGGCCTATCTTTTTTGGACAAGAACGTGTGGGATTGAATGGTAAACCATTTGATATCTATAAATTTCGAAGTATGTACCAAGATGCCGAAGAAAGAGGACCTCAATTGAGTCATGATGATGATCCTAGGATTACCAAATGGGGAAAGGTGATGCGTAAATGGCGCTTGGACGAATTGCCACAATTTTGGAATGTGCTGATAGGAGAAATGTCTTTGGTAGGACCTCGTCCCGAAAGGCAATATTACATTGATTTGATCACCAAAGAAGCACCTCATTACAAACATTTGCTCAAAGTACGACCGGGCATTACTTCATGGGGTCAAGTGAAATATGGTTATGCCTCCAATGTTTCGCAAATGATACAACGATTGAAATACGATATACTTTATATTGAAAATATGTCTCTTAGTTTAGATTTCAAGATATTGTTTTATACCGTTCTGGTTTTGTTTCAAGGAAAAGGTAAATAGATGAAGAAATACGGTTTGATCGGTTATCCATTAAGTCATTCTTTTTCTCCAAACTATTTTAAAGCAAAGTTTAAAAAAGAGAAAATACGAAATACCCAATACGATTTATATCCTCTTTCAGAAATTAAAGAATTTGCAGCTTTGCAAAAGGACCCTGAAATTTTAGGGCTGAATGTAACCATTCCTTACAAGGAGAAAATACTTCACTATGTTGCGGAACTGGACCATTCGGCGAAAGCCATATCAGCAGTCAATACTTTGAAACGAAAAGGTAATTCGTGGAAAGGATTTAATACGGATGTCCACGGATTTCGAAAATCATTGAAAGCATTTATAGGGAGAAAAAAGGTAGAAAGAGCCTTGGTATTGGGTACAGGCGGAGCATCCAAAGCGGTTTGTTATGTTCTGAGCGAACTAGATATTGAGGTACAATTGGTGTCCCGACGAAAGTCTAAAAAAGCGATAAACTATAAATCATTGGACGAAAGTCTCATTAAAGAACATAGACTCATTATCAATACAACACCCTTAGGTACCGCTCCGAAGATCGATGAAGTAGTTACGATGAACTTTGAGTTTTTGAGTAATAAACATTTGCTCTATGATTTGATTTATAATCCTGAAAAAACATTATTTTTGAAAA
>JAHDCZ010000084.1 GCA_020629615.1 Saprospiraceae bacterium | reverse complement strand
ATGAGTATGAATACTTGTACAGCAACCGATTGTGTGGATCGACAAATATCTTTTAATATTTCTGATCAAACAATTTGCTTGGATGCCAATGCTTCTACAATAGACATCGATGCCACAATTGACGGGGGAGGAGCAGGTGTAATTACCGAAAGTTATGTTGGTGCCGCTACCGATCCAGTGACTGGTGTATTTGATCCTTTTGCAGCTGGAGAGGGGGAATGGACAATCGTATATAATCACCAAGAAGATAATTGCCCTTATGCAGATAGCCTCACCATTACGGTTGTTTCTCAACCAAATGCAACCTTTCTTATGAATGAAATGATGTGTGTTACAGAAACAGTTGAAGTGCTATATAATGGCGATCAAGGAACAACATCAGCCTTTGATTATGCATGGAACTTTGATGGTGCAAATGTGATTTCTGGTTCAGGTGTTGGACCCTATGTGCTTTCTTGGGATAATGCCGGAACATATACCGTTGAGGTGATCGCTTCCAACGGAGATTGTGATTCTGAACCATTTTCATTACCTATAACAGTTGAGCCATTATTAACAGAGCCTCTATTTGATGCCTGCGTTACTACTCTTAATAGTGTTGAATTTAGTTGGACAGCCGATCCTTGTGCCACCGAATATAACTTGTCCATAACTACAAACAGTGGGACCGAAATAATTAATCAAACTGCTACGACTTATCTTGCTACAAACCTAGCAGAAAATGAAGTCGTCACCATTGTTGTTGAAGCAGTTAGTGGTTGCCTTTGCGGTAACGTAAGTAGTATGACTACTTGTACCGCCCAAGCTTGCCCAACGATCACATTAGCTTTAAGTTCACCGGAGAACGATTTTTGTTTAGCAGATATGGATACGCCGTTTAATTTGGATGCTATAGTCACTGGTGGAAATAATACTGGAAGTGGAGAATGGTCAGGCATCGGCATAAGCACGGACGGTACCTTTGATCCAAATGATGCAGGCATCGGTACCCATACATTGACATATCTTTATACCGAAGATAACTGTCCATTTAGTGATAACATTAGTATTACAATTTATGATAGTCCTTCGGCGACTTTTAATATTATTGATCCGGAATGTTATGATAGTCCATCAGGATGTATAGAAATTATTGGGTCCGGTGGTTCGGGTACTTATTCTTACTTTTTGGATAACGCATCCATCCCGGATGAAAATCCTTGCAATTTGGTCCCAGGAGATTACGAAATTAGAGTGGAGGATGATAATGGTTGCTCTTACACAGAAACCTTAACCGTTTCTGCACCATTTTCTCCAACGTTTAGTTTAAGCTCCGTTCCGACGGTTGTAGAATTGACTGAAAATACGGTTGATTTGGTGTTTAATGTTCCAGGAGCAAATGTAGATTCTTTGGTTGTATATCAAGATGGGCTTGAAGTTTGTTCCGGCTCGGTGGCCGAATGTGGATCGTATACATATACTGCGATTGATGATGATGTGTTTACAGCGACTTTATATTTTGACGGTGGATGTAGTATAAATGCGACTACTACTGTATTGGTTGAAGAAATTGTTGAAATCGAAGTTACAAATGTCTATATACCTACAGGGTTTTCACCCAATGGAGATGGCTTTAATGATGTTTTTGGAGTGGACACCGATAGCACTGTCCCTGTAATTAATACTTTTAGAATTTTTGATCGATGGGGTGAAATGGTTTTTGAAGCAGAAAACTATGCTCCAACTGATCCGATTGGAAGATGGGATGGACGTTTTAAAGGAGAATATCCAGTACCTGGAGTATATGTATATTTTGTAGAATATGTTACCGATCTAGGAGAGATTGTAGTTTTGTCCGGTGACGTGACATTGGTACAATAAGAATAAATTTATAACGACTTTCAAAAAGGAGAATTGATACTTTTCGATTCTCCTTTTTTATAGTATGATATCAGCGAGTAGCCACTTCAGTATTTGAATGTCAAAAAGAAATTCATTTTATTTATCTGAAAAACGAGTATCGATGAGCTAGTTCAACTCGTTAATGAGTTCCAAAGCCCAATCTTTTACTTTTTGGAGTTGCTCTCTTTTTGTTAAATGGGAGTTGTCCAATAGCACAGCATCATCTGCCTGAATCAATGGACTATCATCTCGTGTAGAATCAATGTGATCTCTCTTATTTAGATTGTTCAGAATTTCTTCCAAGCTTACATTAAACCCTTTTTCGAGCAATTCTTCGTAACGTCTAATTCCTCGTATTTTAACATCAGCCGTTACGAATAATTTGAGTTCAGCTTGAGGAAAAACTACAGATCCTATATCACGACCGTCCATGACTATTCCTTTGTTTTTACCCATTTTTTGTTGCTCGTCGACCAATTTAGATCGTACAGCACTGATTGCGGCCACATCAGAAACCATATCAGAAATTCTTAAAGATCGGATTTCTTTTTCGACATTTTGGCCATTTAAAAAGGTCGTATTGATTCCCTTTACGTTAGAAAAGGAAATGGATATATTTTTGAGCGCTTCAGCCACCATTTCAGACGAATCAAGTGATATTTGGTGTTCATCAAAATAAAGAGAAACGGCTCGATACATGGCTCCGGAATCGACATACACATAATCCAATTCTTTTGCCAATTCTTTTGCTAAAGTCGATTTACCACAACTACTATGTCCATCAATGGCAATTATTATTTTTTTCTTTTTGGAAGGATTATCCATATCTGCTAAAATAAAAAGCCTTACAAACAAGTCGTAAGGCTTTTTATAATTTCTTATAATTATTCAATTAATATTCGTCTTCATTAAAAAGAAAGTCGTCCTTTCTGGGATAATCTGGCCATATGTCGACCATTGAATCATAAATTTCTCCCTCATCCTCAATTTCTTGAAGGTTTTCTAATACCTCCAAAGGACTTCCTGATCGAATGGCGTAATCAATCAATTCATCCCTTGTTGCTGGCCATGGTGCATCTTCCAAATGATGCGCTAGTTCTAATGTCCAATACATAAATAATAATTTCTATTTCTGTGTTATTAATCCAGAATTCAGCGCAAAAGTATTAAAAAAAGCGATTCATACAAATCAGAATATTTATTTCTTCTTGCACTCAATTCTATGATCTATTACGTCAAATTGTCAAAAAAAATTCCATCAATCTCAAAAAAGATTAAATGATCAACATCGCATCGCCGTAACTGAAAAATCTATATTTTTCTTTTATCGCTTGATCATAGGCTTCCATGATTAAATCTCGTCCTCCAAAAGCAGATACCATAATGATTAATGAAGACTTCGGTAAATGAAAATTTGTAATCATTGCGTTGGCTATACTAAAATCATACGGAGGGTAAATAAATAAATTTGTCCATCCTTCAGCTGCTTTTAACGTATTGGTCGCAGACACCGCTGATTCTATTGATCGCATAGAAGTCGTTCCTACAGCACAAACTCTTTTGTTGTTTTTAATGGATCGATTGACATTAGCAATCGCTGCCTCTGGTACGGAGAAATACTCAGCATCCATTTTGTGCTTTGAAAGATCTTCAACATCAATACTTCTAAAGGTTCCTAGACCAATGTGAAGCGTAATTTCTGAGAAATCAATGCCCTTGATTTCCAACTTTTTCATCAATTCATGACTAAAATGTAATCCAGCTGTGGGAGCCGCAACTGCACCAATTTCTTTGGCATAGATCGTTTGGTAACGCTCTTCATCCAATCCAGCAGGAATTTTCTTTTCTCCTCTTTTAGTCTGGATATATTTTGGTATAGGAGTCTGACCAAGCTGCTTCAAAATATTGAAAAAATCTTCATTCGTTCCTTCATAGAAAAATCGAATCGTTCTTCCTCTTGAAGTTGTATTGTCTACCACTTCAGCTACTAGGATGTCATTGCCGTCCTTGTCAGAAAAGTATAGTTTATTTCCTACACGAATCTTTCTCGCTGGATCAACCAAAACATCCCACAATTTTGCTTCGTTGTTTAATTCTCTTAGGAGAAAAACTTCGATTTTGGCACCAGTTTTTTCTTTCTTCCCGTACATTCTGGCAGGGAATACTTTCGTATTATTGAAGATAAATGTGTCGCCATCATCAAAATAATCAATGACATCTTTAAAGAGTTTGTGTTCGATCTTACCCGTGTCTCGATGAACTACCATTAATCTTGATTCGTCCCTTCTCTTAGCTGGTACGTCCGCGATTAGTTTTTCGTTTAATTCAAAATCAAAACTGGACAATTTGGTCCTCATAAATTAAATTTTAATGTGCCACAAAAATAAACATTTTCACCACTTTATCATCCAACTTTAAAATTGATCGAAAGTTTATATTTATAGGGATTTTCTTCATTTTGTTTAGAGATTTTTTCAAAAAGGAAAGTTCTTTCAAAAATTCGCAGAAAATATCATGATGTTCATCGAATCTGCCTATTTTCTACTCCTTTAAATGTTACTTTTACCTTCGATGTTATTACTCAAAGTTTCATACGAAAGTGTAATTCAAGCCTTACAATCCTTGAAGGCAAACAAGCTCAGGACTTTCTTGTCACTTTTGGGTATTTCCATAGGAATATTTTGCATTATTTCGGTTTTGGCGGCGGTGAATAGTTTGGAGCGAACAATCAAAGAAGGATTTGGTGAATTGGGATCAGAAACTATTATTGTTGATATTTTTCCTTGGAGTGAAGATCCTGGTCAGAATTATTGGAAATATATCAAGAGACCCGCTCCCTCGTTTAGGGATTACGAAGAAGTCAAGAAAAAACTCAAAGTGCCTCATAAAGCCACGTTTGCTATTTATGTAAATGGTCGAACCATCAAATATAAATCAAGTAGTGTCCAAGGAGCATATATCTTGGGATCAACACATGAATTTCCTGAGGTTCAGACCGTTGATATTGAAAAGGGTAGGTATTTCACACAAAATGAGTACAATAATGCCTCAAATAAAGTGATCCTTGGTGCTAAGATCGCTAACGAACTATTTTTATTAACGGATCCAATTGGAAAATCTGTAAAACTTTTTGGACAGAAATTTCAAGTAATCGGAGTTATGAAGGAAGAAGGTGATAATCCTTTTAATTTCATCTCGTATGATGAATGTACCTGGATTACTTATAACACGGTCAAAAAGTTTATTGATACTGAAGGAAAAGGGGTGTTTGATGGTGGCAAAGTTTTATATGTTAAAGGGAAAGAGGGTGTGGAAACGGATGAATTAAAAGAAAGCTTGCGGGGTACCTTGCGTTCAATTCGTAAATTAAAACCAAGAGAAGAGGATAATTTTAGCCTAAATCAGGTTTCAGTTTTGGAATCAGTTATCGATAATGTTTTTGGAGTAGTTTATTTAGCAGGATCATTCATTGGCTTTTTTGCCTTGTTGGTCGGTATGGTGAGTGTAGCCAATATTATGTTTGTCTCTGTAAAAGAGCGTACTAATATTATAGGGATCAAAAAGGCTTTGGGTGCAAAGAAATTTATCATACTTCTCGAATTTTTAATCGAAGCCATTATCCTCTGTATCATTGGAGGATTGATTGGTTTAGGTTTGGTTCAGCTTGTTCTGAAAATCGTTTCTGCAGTAACACCGATCGAGTTTTACGCTTCACCAAAGTACATGCTTTTCGGTGTTGCTTGTTCAATAATAGTAGGGATGATTGCAGGGATGATTCCAGCCTATATGGCTTCTAGAATGGATCCAGTGGAAGCGATTCGACAATAGTAGAAAGTACGATTAGCGATGTATTTGTACGCCATCGATTTTTATTAAGTTTTATAGTAATGGGCACAAAAAAAGACCAACTCATCACAAGCTGGTCTTTATTATTTTTATAGATGTGTTGCTTATTTAGCTTTTGCAACAATTGCCTTGAAAGTATCAGGATTGTTTAAAGCCAAATCTGCTAAAACTTTTCTGTTAATTTCAATATTTTGATTTTTTAAACCGTGCATTAGTTTAGAATAACTTATTCCTTCTTGTCTTGCTCCAGCATTAATTCTAGTAATCCATAGTCTTCTGAACGCTCTTTTCTTGTTTCTTCTGTCTCTATAAGCATACGATAGTGCTTTTTCAACAGCGTTCTTGGCAACTGTATAAACTTTTGATCTAGCTCCAAAGTATCCTTTGGCTGCTTTTAAAATTTTCTTTCTTCTACGTCTTGAAGCGACGTGATTGACTGACCGTGGCATAATGTTAATGTTTAGTACGTTACAGAGATCTTATGATACTTAAACCTGTAACCTCGTTAAAAAATGAATTTATTTACAAAGTAATGCTTTTACTCTTTTTTCGTCAGCGACGTCTACAAGAGTTGAACCTCTAAGATTTAACTTAGACTTCTTTGTTTTTTTACGCAATAAGTGCGAAGTTCCTGCTTGGAACCTTTTGATTTTACCAGACCCCGTGATCTTGAATCGCTTCTTAGCACTGGAGTTTGTCTTCATCTTAGGCATAATGCAATAATTTTTTTGGACTGCAAAGGTAATAAAAGTTACCATTACTATCTTAGAAACCGATCTTTATTTTTTTCCTTTTCTAGGAGCAATAACTACTGTCATTCTTCTCCCTTCCAATTTGGGTAAGTATTCGGCAGAACCGATGTCATCTACTTCCTTCATTAATCGTAATAAAAGGAGCTCTCCGCGGTCTTTAAATACAATCGATCGACCTCTAAAATGAACATATGATTTTACCTTGGCGCCTTCTTCGAGGAATTTACGAGCGTGCCGCAATTTAAATTCAAAGTCATGCTCATCGGTGTTAGGACCGAATCGAATTTCTTTGATAACAGTTTTTGCTGTTTTTGCTTTGAGTTCTTTTTCCTTCTTCTTTCTTTGGTAAAGAAATTTTTTGTAATCAATGATTTTACAAACAGGTGGTACAGCTTTCGGACTAATTTCTACAAGATCCAATTCAAGTTCATTAGCCCATTTTTGAGCTTCTCTTGTGTTGTAAATGTCCGAAGTGACATCTTTGCCAGCAACCTCTGATATTTCATCAAAATTGTCTCCTACGAGTCTAATTTCAGGAACACGAATAAAACCATTGATTCTGTGTTCGTTTTCTACGGATACTCTTCTAGGAGTCCTTTTTCTTAATCTTGCCAAATGTTATTTATTAATTATTAAATATTAGTATCACATAGATACATTAATACAAAGTTATCAATTACTCCTTGATATCTTCTGCTTTTTCTTTTTTATTACCACTGATCACAAGGCCATCTTTTGCCTTATTTAAGGTTGCTTTGAATTTTGCTCCATTAGGAGGATTTTCGTTTAGGATATATTCTGCTAATGGGTCTTCAATATACTTCTGTATTGCACGATTGAGAGGTCTTGCACCAAATTGAGGATCAAAACCTTTTTCTGCCACAAATTTCTTTGCCTCCTCGTTCAATTTTAGTGTAAAATCCAGACCCTGTAATCTTTCGTACAATTGTTCCAGACTAATATCAATGATTTTAAAGATATCCTCTTGTGTCAGACTATTGAAGATCACAACATCATCAATTCTGTTTAAAAATTCTGGAGAAAAGGTTCTTTTAAGAGCATTTTCAATGACTCCTTTACTGTGATCTTCTGCTGCTTCTATTCTTGAACTCGTAGCAAACCCGACTCCTTGACCAAAGTCTTTCAATTGCTTTACGCCAATGTTGGAAGTCATAATGATCAATGTGTTTTTGAAATCCACCTTTCGGCCCAAGCCGTCAGTCAATTGACCATCATCCAACACTTGTAAAAGGATATTATACACATCAGGATGTGCTTTTTCTATTTCATCCAATAGAATGACAGAATAGGGTTTACGTCTTACTTTTTCGGTCAACTGCCCTCCTTCTTCGTATCCCACATATCCTGGAGGTGCACCGATTAAACGACTGATCGAGAATTTTTCCATGTATTCACTCATGTCGATTCGTATCAAGGCATCATCGGAGTCGAAAATATGTCTAGCCAAAGCTTTTGCCAATTCGGTTTTACCTACTCCCGTAGGTCCTAAGAAAATAAACGAACCAATAGGTTTAGAGGGGTCTTTTAATCCGACCCTATTTCTTTGAATTGCCTTAGCAACTTTGACAATGGCTTCATCCTGTCCAATAATCATTTTTTGTAGGTCGTCTTTCATCCCTACTAGTTTATTGCTTTCACTTTGAGCGACGCGATTTACTGGAATTCCAGTCATCATAGAAACCACTTCTGCGATGTCCTCTTCTCCAACAGGGTAGCGTTTAGTTTTGGATTCTTCTTCCCAATCTTCTTTGGCTTTATCCAATTTTCTCAACAACTTGGATTCAGAATCTCTTAGATCTGCGGCTTTTTCGTATTGCTGGTTTTTTACTGCCGCATTTTTCTCTTCTTTTACTTGTTCTATTTCGGCTTCTAATTCTTCAATGTATTTCGGTACTGTGATGTTATTAAGGTGAGTCCTTGCGCCAACTTCATCTAATACATCTATGGCTTTGTCTGGAAGGAATCGATCGCTGATGTACCGGTCACTCAATTTGACACAAGCCTTAACAGCATCATCAGAGTACTCCACGTTATGGAATTCTTCGTATTTGGGTTTGATATTTTGTAAGATATGAACTGCTTCTTCTGCACTTGGTGGATCCACAACTACTTTTTGGAAACGACGATCCAAGGCACCATCTTTTTCTATATGCTGACGATACTCATCAAGCGTAGATGCCCCAATACACTGCAATTCTCCTCTGGCTAAAGCAGGTTTAAATATATTGGAAGCGTCCAAAGAGCCAGTAGCTCCACCGGCACCAACAATCGTATGTATTTCATCAATGAAGAGGATGACATCACGTGTTTTTTCAAGCTCATTCATGATTGCTTTCATACGCTCTTCAAACTGACCACGATACTTGGTCCCAGCGACTAATGCTGCCAAATCCAACATGACAATTCGTTTATTGAATAAGGTTCTTGAAACTCTACGCTGAATTATTCTCAGTGCAAGTCCTTCAACGATAGCAGTTTTACCCACACCAGGCTCACCAATAAGAATAGGATTGTTTTTCTTTCGACGACTTAGAATTTGAGATACTCTTTCAATTTCTCTTTCTCGACCAATGATTGGATCAAGCTTGCCATCCAATGCTAATTGCGTTACATCTCGACCAAAATTATCTAATACTGGAGTTCTCGATCGATTACCCGTTTTCTTGGAACCCGATCCACTTGAAAATTGATCATCATCATTCGCCTCCAAAGGCGCATCAGAATCAGAAGGAGCTTCCGAAAAGAAGTCTTGATAATTTGAATCTTGTTCCTGCTTAACGTATTCCAGTTCGGTTTTATAATTTTCATAATCGACATCCAGTAGTTCTAACAACTGTGATGCTAAGTTTTCAACATGTTTTAAGATGGAAAGCATCAAATGTTCAGGAGCAATTTCTTCATTCTTATAGAGCTTAGCTTCCAAAAATGTTACTTTCAATACCTTTTCTGCATGTTTATTTAGTGGAATATTACCCACATTCATAGAAGTCCGATCAGTGACTTTGTCTGCTGTAGATTCTTCAATTTTGTATTTCAAATCTTCTAGGTCAACATCTAAAGAATCTAGTACTCTTATTGCTAGACTGTCTCCTTCTTCAATCATCCCGAGAAGCAGGTGTTCTGTTCCAATAAAGTCATGTCCCAAACGAACTGCCTCATCACGACTCAGTTGTATGATTTTTTTGACTTTGGGTGAGAATTTCCTATTCATTTATTAAGCTTTGGATCTTAAACAATAATAATTAATTAAAAGCCAAAAATTCTAATATGGCCTACTTTCTTTTCAGTAAAAAACATGCCATCAGTCTTTTTCAGTAAAAATGGCAGATATTTTCAAGCCAGAATGTTAAAAAAGACCATTTTTGACTTTAAATTACTTGAGATTAACGTATTCTGTCAGTCAAGTGTTTCGAATTACTTGGACAAAACCACAATTATCATATTAAGATAATAAATAATATGTAAAGTATTCGAAACAAATGTTTATTACATTGTTACAAATTGATATTTTGATTTTAATTAAAAAGAATAACTTTGCATCGCACTAAAGGACTCTTAGAGCTATGAAATTTACATTAGATAAACAAGAACGCTACGCTGTATTTCAGTTGGATGAGGATAACTTAAACTCATTAATTGCTCCAAATCTCAAGTCAGAATTTGTATTCTTGAGAAATGAGGGTGTAAAGAATTTAATCTTTGATTTGACCAATGTAAAATATGTTGATTCTTCGGGATTAAGTTCGATCCTTACCGCCAATCGATTATGGAAGGGATATGGTTCGTTTATTTTAACTGGAGTCAGCAACCCTACGGTAAAGCGATTGATTGATATTTCTCGATTGGAAACCATTTTGACGATCATACCCACTGTCTCTGAATCTAAGGATTATGTCATGATGGAAGCCATGGAACAAGAATTAAACGCGGAAGAGGAATAGTTGAATTTTTCCCTTCATATTTTAGGGTGTCTTTCTGCCTTGCCACATCAGGGTCAAATTACGAGTACCCAAATCTTAGAATGTAATTCAGAATTTTATTTAATTGATTGTGGAGAAGGTGCACAAATCAAGTTATCGGAGTTTGGCTTTCGCCGAACGAAAATTAATAACATATTTATTAGTCATTTGCATGGTGATCATATTTTTGGACTGCCTGGATTGATTACTTCTTTTGGACATTTTAGTCGTAAGGTTCCTTTGCGGATCATTGGTCCTCTGGGTATCAAAAAATATGTTCAAGATGTGCTGAGAGCCAGTTTTAGTCATCTGTCGTTTGATTTGATTATAGATGAATATGATCCTAAAATATCTCAAGAAGTATTTAGAGATAAAAACCTAAGGGTCCAATCCTTTCCTTTATTTCATAGGATTCCCACAATGGGTTTTAGATTTACCGAAACTAAAAAGCTAAAAAACATCAAGTCCGAAGCCATTGCAACTTATTACCTAACGATAGATCAAATCAAAGCAGCGAAAAGAGGTGAAGATATTATATTGGCGGATGGTAATCTGATACCCAATTCGAGCTTAACTCAAAAAGAAAGTCAAGTTAGATCATATGCTTATTGCTCTGACACTTCTTATAATGAAGAAATCATTCAATATATCAAAGATGTTGATTTGTTGTATCATGAAAGCACTTATCTCCAAGATCTTGCGGCTTTGGCCCTTGAACGAGGGCATAGTACTGCTCATGAGGCAGCAATGATAGCCAAGAAATCCAACTCTGAAATGTTGTTGTTAGGACATTTTTCCAACCGATATAGGAACAAGAATGCCTTGTTGATAGAAGCGCAAAAGCAATTTAAAAACACATTTTTGGCAGAAGCAGGAAAAACTTTTGAAATCGTTAAAAAATGAAGTTTGAAAGCTTGTAATTTTGATAATAGACTTTATATTTGCACTCCGATTTGAAAAAGTCGAATCGATCGGTTAGCTCAGTTGGTAGAGCAACGCCCTTTTAAGGCGTGGGTCCTGGGTTCGAGCCCCAGACCGATCACAAAGGAGAGTCAGGTATGATTCTCCTTTTTTTGTTTACAGATTTTCCAAAATCATGGTTCCAAAAGAACTCGGAAGATGAAATTCTGCTGTGGAAGTTTTAGGATCCACCCATGTAGACCAGCGAATTTCAGCTTTCCCATTTTGGATATGGATGCAATGACCTCGATACAAACCGATTTGTATTTCATTCCCATGTAATAGTTCCATGCGTCTCAAGGTATCCAATTGAAATTGTCCTGAAACGGTATAAAAATTCTCATGAATTTGAGTTTCTATCTTCAAATCATACGGCCATTGCCAGTCTCGATCAAAGATTCTATAGTATTCTGCTTTGTAATCCAATAAACGCCCTAAGGGATCAATTTCTAAAACGTAGTAGGGTGACATTTCTTCGTTTATTCGAAAAAATATTTCTACCCTCTCCGAGTGACGAACTTCTAGTTTATGATTATTTTCTACAAATATTATGGGCTCAGGGCCGAATGCTTTGAACTGAAAATATAAAATCTCTTTGTTATGGTAGGCTTTAAATTCGGTTACCCTTGGATGATCTTGATTCCAGGGATATTGCAATACACAAATAGCTTCAATAGAGTCAAAGGATGAATTGTTTGGGAGGCAAAGAGCCTTGATTGATTTCATGGTTCGGCGGCGAGGGTTTTAAGCCATTTGTTTAAATTTCTTCCAAATGTTTTTTGGTCAATTCATTTTTCACATTCCCTGTATTTAAAGTGCTCGATGGTTCGAATAACATTATTTTTGTTTCGACTTTGGTATAAGGACGATGATTGATCCCCTTAGGGATGGTTATCATTTCGCCCGGTCCTATTTCCAAGGTTTGATCTTCCAATTCCATGTACAAAAGTCCGTCTATGACAAAAAATAGTTCGTCTTCGTGTTCGTGATTGTGCATGATAAAGTCCCCCTTTATTTTGGCAATTTTGACCAATTGCCCGTTTAATTGAGCAATAATCTTTGGATCCCAATAATTGTCTATTGAT
>JAHDCZ010000083.1 GCA_020629615.1 Saprospiraceae bacterium | reverse complement strand
CGAAACTGAACCTTTTGAGCTGAAGGAAATTGAAAAAAGGACTTTGGAAGATGATATGGATCAGGTATAACTTTATTCTATAAAGCCATATTCAAAATGATTCGTAGTTTCTACCAACATACTCATTGTGATAACATAAGTTTGATAAGCAAAGAAACCTTACAGGCTGTCGGTCAAGTTACCTTAGCCACTATCATAAAAGAGTCGAACAAAGATGAGTAGTTTTTATCTACAAGAATAATGCTCGCAATGCTTTTCAAATATATTGACATTGTGAATGCACTAAAAAAAGCGTATATTAAAAATCTTAAGGTCTTAAGAAAACTATTAATTTGATATTTAATTCAAAGCATATTCGGGTCTTGTTATTCAAAGCAGCTTTACTACTTAGTATCTGCTCCTTTTCTGGCTTTAGTTTACAACCTCAATTAGCACTTCAAAAAACTACCCATACAGAATTAGTTGATCTAGCTTCCCCCAAAACAAAAAAATTAAAAAAGAAATTTACCCCTGCTACCAAGAGTGTTGGCCTTACAAGCAACTTCCATCTTAGTCTATTACTAAAATTCAAACTAGACTCAGCTTACTTAAAAAATCAGCTAGCCACCAGATTTACTGTTAACAGAAAAGAGCTACTCTTGCATTACAATTCCGTCCGGAATCATCAAATTAAAATACCATCCTCTCCTGCTGATGAAGAGATTCCTGTCTTTTCATTAATCTAATTTCCAAATCGAAAAGTAATTATTTTTTCATTCTCGTTGTTGATCTACAACAGCGAAGAATCATATTATGATATGCAAAGATTCAAAAGAATCCTCAGACTATTAGCATTCATTTGTCTGATAGTATTGGCAAGTATCGGTATCGGCTTAAGTGGCGGGGTTCCCCTTTTTAGCTCCATTGTCAGAAAAGATAAAGACAAAGACAATACTGAATTAGTGGAAGAAACAGATGTAGAATCTGATACCGACCAAAGTCAAATCAAAGGCTAATTATCTCAAATTGGCGTCGATGCGGTTTGCTACATGATAGTTCCTTTGGAGCAAGTGCAAATCATTTCGCGTCAAACACAAAAAAATTATCAAGAATGAATATTATAAAAAAAACAATCAAGTACCTGGGCATATTCTTAATCCTTCTCCTATTCGGGCTAGGTATATTCATCTACTCTTCTGGTCCTAAATTGCCAGATCATGCGGATAAAACCATTGAGAACGTCATAAAGAATCCCTTACCTGAGTTAATAAAAGGAGAAACAGGTTACGCAAATTCCAATGGGCTTAAAATCTGGTATGAGAGTGTAACACCAAAAGGAAATTCAAAAGGAGTCATATTATTAATCATGGGCATTTCCAATGACGCAATGGGATGGCCTCCCAAGTTTATTCAATCCTTTACTGAAGCTGGTTTCCAGGTGATCAGATACGATCACAGAGGAACGGGTTTATCAGACTGGATGGATGATTTTGATGAGGACAATCCCTATTCGCTTTTGGATATGGCCTCAGATGCCATTGCTGTTTTGGATACCTTAGGGATTGAAAAGGCAAATATCCTGGGCGTGTCAATGGGCGGAATGATCGCACAAGAACTGGCAATTCACTACCCCAAACGATGTAATTCATTGACCTCAATCATGTCTTCCGGACATATTATGGATCCCGAAATCAAACCAATATCTTCTCAGACCGCTTTTGAATTAATTAAAACAGCTATTAAATATAGCATCTTCAGTTCTGAGAAAAACATGGCAAAACTTCATATTGCCAGTAGAATAATCCTTAGAGGAAATTCTTCGCAAGAAATTAATATCAAATCATTATCAGAACAAGTAATATACAATATCCGTCAAAGAAAGGGCTATAATCCTAATGTGTCAAAACAACACCAAACCGCTGTTTTTCAGTCAGGATCAAGGTACAAAGCTTTAGAAAAATTAGCTTTGCCAACTCTGATTATTCATGGAAAAAACGACCCTTTTATCCCCATCGAACATGGAAAAAAATGTGTAAGTTTAATTCCCAATGCGGATAGCCTTTGGTTAGACAATGTTGGTCACGACATACCTGATGCTACAATACCAGTCATTTCAGAAAAAATTATCCAATTCATAAAGTAGTCACAGCATGGAAGACATTTACTGCCAGCAAATCATCCCGGGAATACTCAAAGTTGAAATCGTTTTCGAAACAGACCTGGTCATGGCCTTCCACCACACTAAACCGTATTGGGAGCGCCATGTTGTAATTATCCCCAAACAGCATATTGAATCGCTCTCTAGTTATGTAGGGACTAATGAATTAAATAATGATTTATTCGAAGCTATTCAAGTTGTCACTAAGCTATTCGAAGATAAGTATGGTGGCTGTCGGATCTCATCAAATGTAGGAAGTTATCAAACCAGTAAGCACCTGCATTGGTATGTTCATCAGGGCAAACGACTTGTTAAAGAAGAGGACGGTGCCAGGCATTAATCTCTAAACATTTAGTCATATTCATGGTTAAATCAATGAAAGGATTGATTCAGTAAGTTTACCTTTCAAATAGTACTGCTATAGTACCTATTTTAGTACATTTATTTTCTAAACGAATTAATATGCGGACTTCAAGGTTTCCCCTCTACCCCATTGATAAATCATATTGCTTCAATCTCTGCGTAGTTCTTTTTGCCTGCCTATTCTTAAGTACTTGTTCAAAAGATAAAGGCTGTGGATTCGAAAAAGATATTGCAGATTGTATCCTTGAATTGTTCCCTGCAAAAGAAAAGGTCTTAACACTGAAAGATTTGGATGAAAATATAATTCCTTTTGAATTCGCCAGGGAAAAGACAGAAGACTATGAAGTCAACTTTGATTTTAATGATGATTGTTACCAATACCAAAAAACAAGTTTCGTCCTTGCTAGCACTGTAGAATATGAAATTATTTTTAAGACGGACAGCAGACCGCAAGAACAATTCTTTAGTATTACTTTCTTTGATCACTCGAATAATTCTGAATCTTTATTTGTTATCCCCACCCATTCTGATTGTAAATACAAAGCGCCGGATATTGAGGAAGCTATGGAAGAAGGAAGTCCAAGAATTATAGATTTAGTATGGATTGGTGACCTCGTATTTGAAGAGGTCATTAGACTTGAAAACCAAAACCTCTATAATGACTCTGACCTGGATGATAATGGAATGTTCAAATTTCTTTTTCTAACCAATGATTTTAAAATCATCAGACTGGAGTCCACCACCGAGTTATGGGAAATTACGCTCTAGTTAAGATTGCTTTGTTGAGCAAACCGTAAAAAATTTATTTCAGATATTCTACGAAACGAATGATCGTTGCGCTAGCAACTTCAAAGTGTTCTACCTTAGAATAATAAAAATAATTCACTGGTGTTACAATCTCTGAGCATTAAACCAGTGGCCTCTTGCAAAGCTAATACGGCAAGATCAAAATTTCAACCCTTCTGTTTTTTGCTCTATTACTTTCTGAATCGTTTTGTACTAGAGGTTTAGATTCTCCGTAGCCCTTTTCTTTCCATTTAAATGTATTACCAGATATAATATCTTTTAAGGCTGAGGAGACACTTTTAGCCCGGGCCAGAGAAAGTTTTTGATTGTTTTCAGTACCTCCAACGTCATCCGTATGTCCTTCGATAATTACATTGCCGCTTTTTAAAACAGCGATACTTTTTGCCAGTTCTTTTATAGCCTTTAACCCCTCAGGTTTCAAAGTTGACTTGCCAGTGTCAAATAAAACTTTGCTGTCTAAATTTAGTCGCATAGCTGCACCAATAGCGGCAATTGCGTCAACATCAGCACCAGGGATTCCGCTTGAAGTTTCTAAGTCAATCAAACGGACATAATAAAAGAGTTCGTTTGGCTTTACATAATCATGAATATCAACTTGTGCTACGCCTCCTTCAATTTTACCGACCATAATCCAATTTTCTCCATCTTTGGAAATCTCTAGACTCGTTGGCTCAATTGCTCCTTTTTCAAAGACATACAAATCCGGACCATTGACATCCATCAATGCATTATTCTCAAATTTAATGGTTATACTTCCTTTGAGTCCAAGGCTATGAACATTGGCTAATTTTTGTGGTCTTACTTGATAGCCATTGGGTTCGCCTAATACTTCTTTCGTATCATTTTTATTTTCAGGATGATAATAATCGATAACTTCATCTGCAAAAGAAAGCTTGCCAAGCGGAAGATACACTGCTGTTGCTCTAGTACCGAAGTACGTCATTCCAGCCTCCTCTCCAAAATAGAGATCGGGGTTTAATTTCCTAAAATCACGCTTGGCTTTATCCGCTCGTTTTTGACGATCCTTCAAGGTCGTGCCTGAGCTTTTAAACTCTTTCTTTTGAGTATCCGCATATGCCTTGGTCACCTTGCCTTGATCTACCAATTTATCAAGGTCCGCGTTTTGCATCATTTCTTTGAATTTTTCAATTTCCTCCAGGCTATGCAGATTGTTTTTTGTTTTATTAAACTCGGTTATCATCTTGCGTTCTTCCTTGGTCATTTTACCAGATTCAGTTGTAACGTTCTCTGACATGGTTTCCAACATTTCAGGGTCAGCTTCAAAAGAACCAAAGCTATTTTTACCAGTCAAAGAGTCTACCTTTTTAAGCTTCGCAATAGTGGCTGCAACGCCTGATTCTTCGTTTAATTTATTGAAGGCATCCAAAAAGCCATCCATGTTATCAGAATTTTGTTTTCTGGCGGCTCTTCCAAGATGCTTTTCTATTTCCTTTTTCTCTATTCCTTCTTTCATCATCCGTTCGAATAAATCAACGACTGAGGCTGAATCCTTAAAAAGCGCTTCCATTTGTTCCCCCTCTTTCAGGAATTTATTTAACTCCTTATTATCGATCCCAGTAGCTGCTAAAAAGTCTTTACTCGTCTTAAGAAAGGATTCTTGTTCGCTAAGGTTTTTTGATTTTTTAGTGTTCTGTAATTCAGTTTTTGCCTTTTCTCTTTCGGGCACTTTATCTTCTTTCGATTCGCTACAGGATAAAATAATAAGCAAAAAACTAGTCATTATAATTAGGAGATTCGCGTTCATTTTTATTTTCTTTTATACTTATCTTTAATAAAGGTGTAATAAATAAATCCATGAGTCGAGTACCAGTTTTCAAAACCTAAAAGTGTCTCGCATCTATCTATTTCAATGAGGATTTCATGGAGATCTTCTATCATCATCTCATACTTATTATCATAGGTTTTATTAAAGCTTCTCAAACTGGCGAGAATCCCTTTCTTCTCTGCCTGCCAGGTCAAACCAGAGACTCCATGTATTACAGAAACATCATCTCCAAATTTTATAGCGTAGTCCGTCTGCCTTTTAATTCTGGAACTAATAACTCGCAATTTCTCTAAGTTAAATCTTCGTCGATCAAGTAATTTATAAGCTTCTTTTAAGCATGCGCACGCTTCTTCCTTTTTGATGCGCTCCTCTTCGTTATTATTTCTACTACCTGTCGGCTTTCTAAAATGATCTTCATCATTCTCTAAATTTTCTTTATCATTTATAGCTGCTTCCTTTGATTCGCTATCCTCCTTTGCTGGGTTATTCCCACTTCTTCTCTCTTCTGAAACTTCACCTGTAAATGGATTATCGAGTGTCTCTAAGGTTATGGGGTCAATATTTTGAGGAGCATCTGGATAGTCCCCCGGATCAATTAAGTTTCCATCCTTATCGTATTTAGGTTGCCTAACAATCTCAAGGAGTGGCTCTGCACTACCTTCGATAAAAGGGTTCATCAAGGGCATTCCCGTAGAGACATCGACCATTTCGGGAGCATCTGGGTAATCACCAGGATTTTTCAAATGCCCGGAATCATCATATTTAGGTTCTCTCTTAACCCTTCCTTCAGTTACGTCTCCTTGTATAAAAGGATTTTGAAAAGCAGTTTCAGTATCTGGATGGATTTCTAAAGGCGCTCCTACATAATCTCTGGGATTAACCAATTTCCCATTGAGGTCATAGAGTGGCAATTGGTACAATTTATCCGAATCATCTTGAGCGTCATCAGGTCCTTTAGCTGGATTTTGAGGATCAGTACTTACTGTGCTGTTCGGAAGATTGTCTGGGTCAAGGCCTTCATATTTATCATCTACCTCTTTTTCAGGTTCGCTTTCGCTATTATTTTTCCGTGGATTATCTGCTCTTTCCGTATAAGAAGAAAGGCAAGAAGAAGGTAGTTTTGGTTGTCCATTTGGGTCTTCTTCAATAACATCATCCGAATCATCATCGCCCAAAAAATCATAAGCTCCTCCTCCTGTTACTAGTTCTCTAACATTCTCCGCAAAATCTTTTTTGGATTTAAATTCTTCTTCAACATAGCGTTGAGCGCTGCGTGCAAATCTTTGACCACGGTCAGCAATGATTTGAGCGGAAAGATAGGTTTGGCTAGCAAAAATAAAGACCAGTATTCCTATGGTTTTATTTTTTTTATTTTTTAGTAATAAGAGCACTAAAAGAATAGCAATAATTATAAGAACTATAACTATAATTAAGCTGTAGGAGTTGCTATCATCCGGAAGTGACATGGAGTTGCTATCATCATTATTATTACTGTTTACCTTAAGACTGGCTCCCGTATTCCCAAGTTGATAAAACAACTTTTTTGCTTTTGGTATAATTTCTCCACCTCTCCAAACTGCTAAATCAAATTCAACATTTCGTTCACTACTAGAGATAATTACGCCAAACTCATCGGCAGTATCAAATGACATCTGTACTAGACCATTTTTAGTCTTACTGCTTCTTTTTACATCTTTCCAATTCTTCTTGACGATCTCAATTTTTGCATTGTGCTCCTTGTTTTTCAATAAAACAGTTACCATAACTCTTTCTACAACGGGGGAAATTTTAGCTTTAAAAAACAAGCTATCTGTTTTAAGCTTTCCGGAAGCATAAGCAGAGATCAATTGTTCGTTATCCGAGTCTTTTGAAAACTCTAGTTTATGAGATTTTTTACCTGTATCAAGGTCGGGCATTTTGACACTAGGCCCCTGGGCAAATAGAAATATCGTAATAAACAATAAGACTGTTGTGAGGAATGTTTTCATGACTATTTGTTATTTAAGATTGAAAACTTTATTAACATCTGAATAGGCAACACCTTCAAATTTCAAGTCCGTTATAGTGACTACAGCATCTCTATTCGGGTGCTCCAGTAATTCTTTTTCATACTTAATATTAAACTTTGTTAACACTGCATTTCCTGAAGCTTTACCAGGGTTTGACAGGTCTATTGTCCCGGAGAGGTCACTATTTGGATTTTGACTTCGAGTATCAGGAAAAAGTGAATAATGGCCACTTACTCGGCCGCCTCCTTTTTTGGGGAATTTCAAGATTAAGGAGGCACTTTCTAACTGAAAAGAATCCCCATCATAATCGAGCATAATACTTTCACTTCCTTTATCCAGTTTTCTTTTAAAAGTAAATTGAGCTATTTTCTTTTTAGTCTTTTTATTTTGACTAACAATTCCCGAAGCTTTTGTATACCCCCAGTTTTCACCATTTATTTTACATAGGTATGTCGATGCCGTTTCACTTTTTACATCTACTGGTTCAGCGTTAAGTTTTTGTGATATATCCGGTTGGCTTTCTGATTGCTCTGCATCCTGGCTTGGATTTTGGCAGGCCCAAAGGCCCGCTACGAGGAATAGTATTGCACATAATTTTTTCATAATGATTTAGATTTTTGAAGTTTTTTTTGAAATGTAAAACCAGTTAACTAAGCCCCTTAATGTTATTCAAACCATATTTTACGGATAGCCATATTGCAACCAGTTTTACTACTTGATCCAAATTGAAACCTTAGGATGTCAACATTTTTAAGGTCAAAGTTTTCACCGACAGCGTTAAAATCTTCCATGGGGATCTTTAATACCATCCGGCCTTCTCTGGCAGAAACATTTTCGGAATAAGTCGCTCTTCCTTTCTTAGAAAACAGTGCAACGTAAATTCCATTCTTGGTACTATGAGCTTCGTACTCAACCTTTAGATATTTATACCCCTCTAAATTGAGCTTGAGGGGACTAGGCTGCTGTTTACCAGTCCCATAGTTTAGAAATAATTTCCCTTTAGTATCAAAGCCTGAACTCATGACTAAGAGTCCATCTTTGAGCGTAATTTGAATGTTGTGATCAAATGGATTTTGACGAACTATAACTTTAAACATTCGTTTCCCGCCTTTGACGTTGGAAACAGATTGATAAAAAGGAATTGCTTCATCATTCGAGAAAATCTTGGTATCAAATTCTCCTTTAGAGAAATCATCTATTACCAATTGAGCAGAAACTATATTTACGTTTAAGGCACTAAACAAGAGCAATAAGGAAAGTATAGTTCGATTACAAATATCTTTTACTGGAAAGATGAAATTGATTATTGATAGTTTCATTTTTAATTTTTTGAGTTTAATGAACGAGGATAAATAGGTAGAGGATATTCTTACTAGTGGAGGCAAACTTCTTCATAAATTGCAATGGTATATTGCATATTCTTTTGTCCATCAAAGTATCTACCTGTGGCAAAATATCCGTTTTGACCTTTGACGATGATTGGGTCATCAAGTGTAACATTTGCATTCCCCCAGGTTTGAAAATTCACCATGATTTTAAAAGAATCGTTGACAACTTTCAAACTAATATTCTCAACAGTTTTCTGTCCCTGGAAAAATTTTCTATCACTAAAACTTGTTTGTAGTCGGTCAGCTTTAATAGTTGAGCTTGTGATTTTTTTTAAGTATCCAGTACTGAAAGTTGTAAAAGCTCTTTCATTTGCACCATTTTTTAAGATGCTGGTTGAGCTTACCTGAACGATCATACATTTACCATCATTTAACTTCTCGACAATTTCATTAAATGTGGAGCTATTCGGCAGGTCGATAGCTTCAAATTGCTCGATAATTGGATTTCCTACATAATTTTCACAGGCTTGTACAGGAGTGTAAAAGAAAGTACAAATTGCCAAAATACTCCATGTAAATCTTTTTAATAATTGAATGTTTGTCATGCTTAAATAATTTAAAAGGTTTAAAAATTAATTAACGATGACACAAACATAAGGGCGACTTGAAGAAAGGACTATGAGGCATGTAACAAATGCTATAAAACATGTAACATCGCCCCTGAGAGGGTTTAAAAGGCGTTTTTATCTGTATTTATTACAGAAGAACCTTGGTCAATTCTAAGGAAAGAATGAGAATAATTAAAGAATATGGAGTTGGATTCAGGCTTTTCTCCTGGAGTATTCTGTAGGAGTACAGTGATAAAACTCTTTAAAGCACTTACTAAAATAAGCATGATCATTGAATCCGACTGAATATCCTATTTCGGAGATATTGATATCCGACTTTTCCAGAAGCTGAGCAGCGAGCATTAGCCTTTGAGAACGGATAAATTCTGTCGCAGACAGACCAATTAATGCCTTTAATTTTCGGTGGAGTTGCATTCTACTCATCCCCATTGCCTTGCTAAAAACTTCAACATTAAACGCAGGAGATTCAACATTTTTATCAAGGACAGCCTGTAAGCGTTCTAAGAATTGTTCATCCAAGGAAGTAACTGCAATTTCTTTAGGTTGAAGTACTACCCCTTTAGTATATTTTTGCTGAAGCTTTTTGCGGGTCTCAATTAAGTTCCGAACATGAAGCTGAAGAAGCTCTTGATTGAACGGCTTAGTAATGTATATATCAGCCCCGGTTTCTATTCCTTCGATCTCATGTTCTTCCCCTGCTTTTGCAGTTAATAAAACAATTGGAATATGGCTGGTTTTCTCATCTCCTTTTAAAGTATTGCATAGTTCGATCCCGTTTTTAACCGGCATCATTACATCACTTACAATAATATCCGGGATATGCTCCATAGCTAGTTGAATTCCCTCTTCTCCATTTTCAGCCTGGTAAATACGATATTCCCCTCTAAAAATACTACTGACAAAACTCCTGACATCCTCATTATCATCTACAACCAATAGTATGGGTTTGTCAGAGGTGAATGGGTCCTCAATAATTGGTTGTGCTACAACTTTTGAAACTTCAAAAACCTCTGGGTTCGTTTTAATCGATTCTGAGTCGGATACTCCGTTTTCAGAAAAATCTGACTTTGAAAATGCAGATTTTTGAACCGGAATTTTCAAGTTAAAGCTTGTCCATTCATTTGGTCGGCTTTCAACCTTGATATTCCCTTTATGCAATTCTACTAACTCCTTGACCAGTGCTAATCCTACACCGATTCCTTGTTGATGATTATCAACTTGGTAGAACCTATCGAATAATTTTTCTTGTTCTTCCGGTTTTAATCCTTTCCCAGTATTTTTAACTTCTAAATAAAAATGATCTTTAGACAGTTCAGCTTTAGCCAAAATAGTACCTTTTGAAGGAGTATATTTCAATGCATTGGAAAAAAGATTAACGACTATTTTTTCAAGCGCATCTTGATCAAACCAAGATTCTGCTTCACTTGGAATAACATCTAGTTTATAGATTATTTCTTTTTGCTGGATTGCAAAATTAAAACTATCGGCAAGTGTACTGACAAAAGGCAATATTGGCTTATTTGAAATGTTTAATTTTAGTTGACCCGTTTCTAACTTTGAGATATTAAACATTTGATCAACCAGCGTTAGTAATCGATTTGAATTCCTTTGTATCATTTCAAAATGCTGTCGATCTACTTCTGTAATATTTGTCCTTTTCAACTGGTTTTGAATAGGCCCTTGTATTAAGGTTAGTGGCGTCCGAAACTCATGCGTTACATTCGTAAAGAAATTCGACTTTGCGCGATCCAATTCTTGTAGCTTGTAATTCGTTTTTTGCCGATTTCGGTATAAGTAAAAAAAGAAAAGTCCGACAAGTGCGGTCAAACCAAGGATAGCTAATAAGATATTCCTTTGATTAATTCGTAGCTGATTGGCGAGGTCATTTTGAGATTTCAATAAGACGATTTCTTTCTCTTGCTTCTCAGTATTGTATATGGATTCAATCTCTTGAACTTGAGCAATACTTTGCACTTCATTTAAAGAGTCTTTTAATTCATATGCGGAACGTAAAAGAATAGTTGACTTTTTGAAATCACCATTCATTCTATATGCATCCGAAAGCAGTAGCAAAGCCTCTTGAATCAAAGCACTGTTTTCATGTTGTTTATCATCATTGGCAACCAGGTTTAAATATTCAATTGCTTTTTTCGGCTCTTTTTTATTGAGAAAAAGTCTCCCCAACTCAATAGCCGCCTTTGCAGTTTCATCATTAAATTTTGTACTTACATTTGAATCAAAACCGCTCTTCAAAAAAGTTTCCGCCTCTTTCATATCGCCTTGCTTCAGGCGAATCAATCCTAAAAGAAGTCGACTTTGATTGACTAATATCCCTTCATTGATAGACTGAAAATACTCATACGAACTTGTTGCCAGGCTATCGGCTTTTGCAAGTTCATCCTGAAAGAAATAAACTCCAGCTAATTCAATAGCTGTTGTGCTTAAATAGAAATCTACATTAACCGGAAGTTTTACAAATTCACTATTAGCTTTCAAAAAGTAAGCCTCTGATTTTTCGTAATCTTTAAGTGATTTAAAAATAGAACCAAGACTTTGGTATGAAGCAGCAATAATATCGGGCCGTTGAGGAAAGATAGAATGGAGAGAATCAGCCTTAAGGTAATAGTTAATTGCTGCCTTCAAATTATTTTGACGAGCATAAATGTTTCCAAAGGCAGTATAGGTATCAGTTATCGTTTGAGCAGCAAAAGGGTCTGGCTTTTCAATTAGATTATCATTTTCAAAAACATCTAAGCAAGCCTGACAGGCATCAGTTGCTTCTTTATTCTTCCCTAAGAAATAATAAATTCTGCACAATCCATTATTACCTAAGGCTCGACCTTTTTTATAATTAATCTCTTCGGATTTTTGGAGAGATTTTGAAAAGTAAACGACTGCTGAATCTAACTTTTGAGTTCTTCTAAAATAGTTTGCATGTGCGTAGTCCGCTTCTGCTAATCCAATTGGATATTCTTTCTCTATACTAAATGTCCTTATTTTATTGATATAAAAAAGTGCACTATCTGGATTTGGGTTTATGTGTTGTGCAAATTTGGTTTTAATGCCAACCATGACAATAGAGTCTTTTGCATTAAGGGTCTTCAATTCGTTAACTGAAGTTCCGTTCTGACAAAAGCAAATAAAACTAATAAAACAGATTGAACAAGCGAGGAGGAATCTCATAGTTTGGCATTTGGTATCAAGAGGCAAATAATTTCAAGAGCTCCATTAAATATACACAAATCCTAAACATATTATACAGAAATAAAGAAATTGACTTTCGATAATATGCTATACTTCAATGAAACGCTCCCGGCACAATGATACTCTAATTCTAAACCTACTAAATTCCAGTTTGCAAGCTTTGAATACGTTAACGTTTACAATGAAAATTATACTTATGCGTTTATGGATTGATTATACTATTTGGTTAATCATTTAATAAAAGCTATTGAAAAAATTAGGGCCATATCTTATCTACTCTAAAGCTTACCTTTT
>JAHDCZ010000005.1 GCA_020629615.1 Saprospiraceae bacterium | reverse complement strand
AAGATTTAAGAAATTTAAAAGTAAAGTCAGTATTCATCGTATTAAATGTTTATTCAAATACAAAGATGTGGTCATGAAAGCTTTTAGATTCTTGATATTCTATTTTTGGTATGAATCTTTCGTTTTTTGGAAATGTCTGTAGAATAAGTGAAATGATGAAAGGAGCTTATAAAGCTACTTTATTAGTCACTTCCATATACTTTTTATAGCTTTACACCTTATAATATTATTACATATGATTCTTCTTATTGCATTTTTCGGGCTCTCCATTATTTTTTCGTTTCTCTGTTCGATATGGGAAGCGGTCCTATTGAGTATTACGCCTTCGTATGTTCGACGGAAAGTCGCCGAAAAAAGTCCATTGGGAGCGCAACTCGAAAGTTATAAAGAAGATATTGATCGCCCCTTGTCCGCGATACTTACCCTTAACACGATTGCTCATACCGTAGGTGCTATTGGGGTTGGAGCACAAGCTGGAAAATATTTTGGAAGTAATGCAGAACCTATCTTGGGAATTAGTCCTGAATCTTGGGTAGCCGGGATCATGACATTGGCCATTTTAATACTTTCGGAAATCATCCCAAAGACGATTGGTGCCAACATGTGGCAACAGCTAGCGCCATTCACACTTAGATCATTAAAATTATTGTTGTTTGTCCTGGCTCCCTTAGTGTGGATCAGTCAGTTAATAACCAAAAGTTTGAAGAAGGAAAAAGATAAAAGTGTTTTATCAAGATCTGATATCCATGCCATGGCTACCTTGGGCGAAACTTCGGGAACATTGGCTAAAAGTGAATCAACTATTATTAAAAACCTTATCCAACTAGAAAATAAAGTCGTACAAGAAATTATGACACCACGTTCTGTTTTCTTCTCATCAAAGGCTAATGTTAATGTGAAAGATTTTTATGACAATCACAAAACTTTAGCATTTTCTAGAATACCAATTTTTGATGACTCAGGAGAAATCTTAGAAGGCATGGTTCTAAAGGATGACATCTTAAATGAATTAGCACAAGACAAAGACAAGACAACCTTAAAATCTCTTTTACTTCCTATTACTAAAGTAAAAAATACAACTGCTTTGCCTGTACTATTTGACAAAATGGTAGGTGAAAAAATTCATTTGTCTGCGGTTATAGATAACTTTGGTACGGTCGTCGGAATAGTCAGTATGGAGGATTTACTGGAAACCATTTTAGGGCTAGAAATCACAGACGAATCCGACTTACAAGAAGATATGCAAGAGCTTGCCAAGAAGAAAATGCAAGCTAATCTTAATAACTAAAGAATAAACAAAACAATCTTTCTTCTTCTCATGTTTTAAGCTCATGAGTACATACGTTTTACGTCGTCAACAGATTGTTAAATTATCTCCAGAAAAAGCGTGGGATTTTTTCTCTTCTCCTAAGAACTTAGAAAAAATTACACCACAGGAGTTATCATTCAATATTACTGATATTTCTTTGGACAGAAAATGCTACCCTGGCCAAATGATTTCTTACACTGTAAAACCGATACTCGGAATTCCTCTAAAATGGGTGACAGAAATCACTCACGTTAAAGAACCACATTTTTTCGTTGACGAACAACGTGTCGGTCCTTACTCCATGTGGCATCACGAGCATCATTTCAGACAAGTAGAAGATGGTATCGAAATGACCGATATCGTGCATTACAAACTACCACTAGGAATATTAGGTAGAATAGCACACAGATTATTTGTAAAAAAACAGTTGAATCAAATATTTGATTATCGAATGCAAGCGATGGAAAAATATTTTAACGGTGATCAAGTTCAATAAACAATTGTCTACTATTGTTATTTCCAACTATAAGTTTTTTACTTTTTCCGATTTGAATTGGCAGTAATTTTCTGGCATTGGCAGGGACATAAACCCCAGATTCTTGGCTTGAAAGTGCTCTAAATCCATTCTTAGAATTAAGCAAGACAAGACCATTTAAGGCATCATGACGAACCGTTTCAACTTCCGCACCAAAGTGATTTCCAACTAAAACTACATCTTTCAAGCCGTCTTTATTTAAGTCTTGGGTATAGCTAGCTTTTACGGCACTTAATTGAGCCTCGTTAGGAAATGGATGAAATTCATAAGAATTACTATTTGATATTAAGGTTCCAGATCTAAATTCGTTTACCTCATATTGAGTTGACTCATTTAAATTTTTTTCACCATAAATATCTACCAAAGAAGCAGAAGCAAAGCTGTGATAATCTTTAAATTTTCGTTTAATAAATGGCATTTTTTCAGAAGAGCATTCACGTCCTCGAAGCGGAACTGCCTTGTCTTTATAATTTTTAGAGAGGACAACATCGTAGCTAGAATTCTTATCAAAATCATTTCCATATATTTTGAGACGATGTTGATTATCCACACCAAATTTGTTGTTTGTTCCAATATTTCCTAAAACAAAATCTGGTTTGCCATCATCATTGATATCAACCTTTTCTATGGAATTCCACCACCCTTTTAGTTCTTTGTCTGCTATAGAAACAGGATCCAAAAAGCCTTTTCCATTATCATTCGGTAAATAGTTTATATCTGACCATTCGCCAACAGGCAAAACATCTTTAAAACCATCACCATTTAAATCAACCCATATAATGGAACGAATAATCCCAAGAGAATTAAAGGTTTTTGATTGAATTTCTGTCAATTTGCCTTCATCATTTCTATAAACACTGAAAGGTTCTGATCTAGGATATGAAAGTGGGCGATCTGCACCGCCTACAAAAAGATCTAAATCCCCATCACGATCCATATCCTCCACCGCGACACTGGATCCATTGATTGCTTGCGGGACAAATGTTAGATCTCTTTGAAACTGACCCTTACCATTATTTATATATAGTCGATCTTGATACAACGGATTAGAAACCGGTAAATCACTTCCTCCACTTACCACATATAAGTCCTGAAAGCCGTCCATATTCACATCAAAAAATAGTGCAGCTACTGATTCATAATTTTGGTCTGGCTTAAATATTTGACTTACGTCGAATGCCCCTCGTTTATTTTGTAAATAAAGAATATCAGCATCACCTCTTGCTCCTCCAATAAAAATATCTTCAAGTCCATCACCATTTACATCTGCTACACACAAAGCGGGTCCTTGAGTTGATTGTCGATGAGGAAGAAGCGATTGTATTTTAAAATCATCGTATAAATTTTCTTCATGGATATAATTAAAACCGTAATCGCTGGAAGACATAGCTAATAAAGAATGACCTTCTTTTTTTCTAGATATTGGATCATTAAAATCTTGCATATTCCACTGATAAATTGAATCTGTAGTAAGTTCAGTTTTAAATAATTCTTGCCCATTGGGTAAAACAATGAGAAGACTGTCCACTTTCTTTTTTTGGCTTACGCCGAATATAGCTTTGGTACTTACCGATGATTGATAACCACGAGTCGCAGTGATTTCCTTTGATTGGATCATGCCATCTACCCATATTTTTATTTTAGTATTGAGTCCATTATGAGGGAAGGTGGAAAAATCAAAACCAATGAAGTGATTTGCATTTTGGTTTTCATACAGCGCTACTTCTTCATTGTTATTACAGGTAATCAAATCCAAATCGCCATCATTGTCTAAATCGCCATATGCCGCTCCATAAGAAAAGCCCTTTGCCTGTAAACCAATTTCACCTGCGATGTTTTTGAATTTTAAGTTACCCTGATTGTGGTAAAAACAATTTGTAATCTTATTAGAAGGTGCTTTCTGAGAAAGTGCCAAAAGATCAGCGCCTTCTTTTTTGTTTACTCGTAGCATTTCTAGATAATCATTGTTTTTGAGATCTCGATCCACTCCATTAGTAACAAATAAATCTTTATAGCCATCGTTATCAAAATCGGCCATCAAGGTAGCCCAACTCCAATCAGAACTATTAACACCAGCAAGATGTGCTATCTCAGAATAGAAGCCTTCACCATTATTCATTTGAAGCATATTGGTCATATATTGATAATGATTGCCACGTACTACATTTTTCCAAAAGTTCTCTACACTCATTGAAGGCATCGTTGTCTTGGATCGATAATGCGAAGCACTTTGCATATCCAAAACAAAGATGTCTTTTAGTCCATCATTATTAAAGTCACCCACATCTACACCCATAGAGGAATACGAGATATGCTTTAACTTAGATTTGATTTCATCTTTAAACGATCCATCTTTTTGGTTGATGTAATATCGATCTGCTTGTTCAAAATCATTGGATACATATATGTCTGTCCATCCATCATCATTCAAATCTAGCGTCACTACACCTAAGCCAAATCCATAATCTTCTAAACCGCTCTGCTTAGTTTGATCCACAAATTTGGAATCCATGTTTATATACAGTTTGTTACTAAACTCAAATGGAATTTTGTTCTTTTGGATGTAATCTAATTTCTGATCTATATTGTTGGACGGGCAATTAATCAAAAACATGTCAAGATCTCCGTCTTTATCAAAGTCTGCAAAACTAGCCTGCGTTGAATAACCGCTATCGGCTAAGCCATAATTCTCCGCTTGCTCTAAAAAACGACCATCTTTTTGATTGATATATAATTTATTCTTTCGCTTGGTTTTTCCTTTATGATCTCTTTGCCACCAAGATCGACTAACATAAATATCTAGCCAACCATCATTATTGACATCCGCCATTGTTACGCCACTTGACCAAGTATTTTCATCTTTATTAATGTTTGCCTGCTGAGTAATGTCTTCAAAATTTAAATTTCCTTTATTGAGAAATAGTTTATCGTTGACCTGATTTCCTGTCAAAAAGACATCATCCAATCCATCGTTATTAATATCACCGATGGCTACACCACCTCCGTAAAATATTGATTCCCAAACCAGGTGATTGTAATTTTGATCTTCTTTGATTGCATTGCTAAAATTTAAGCCTGAATGGCTTGATGGTATTCTATTAAATTGAAAACTATCTAATTTTAATCCAATATCAGATTCTTTTTTGCAAGAAAAGAGGCATAAAACGAAAAGAATAATAAGTGGCCTTTTCATTAGAAACTCAATTTAATTTGATCGTTGATAGGAACAGTATATGATAAAACACCTTTACTTACTTTAGCTCCACCGTCAAATTGAAGTACTATATTTCTATTGGTTAATATTTCCATCCCTATTTCTAGGGCGTTCATCCCGAGATCTTTATAAACCTTATTTGGCGAAAACGAAAATGATAGTGGTACTCCAAACTCACTTTCTCCACTCATCTTTGCTTGAACTGGCTGATCAATTTTGGCAACTAAGCGATTGTTGATCATGACATCAAAGAGCATCTTATCAATATCCACACCTATTACATTAGGATTATACATGATACATTTTGCTTCAACTTGAACTAAATCTAGACTCCAATTTTTAATCTCAGGATTATCTATTCTTCTGAATTCTAATTCTTTGACCGATCCTTCACAAGAGGATAACAATATCCCTGCAAGGAATAATACAACGATTCGATACATGATTAACTATTTGCTAAAGACAATATTAAGGAATTAATAGATAAACGGTATAATGATTTTTCGGTCAACAGGATAATCCTCAAATTTAGACCTGTACCAACGATGATTTGAGATTGCACGTGGCCATAGATTAGCGAGAGTGAACAAGAAAAAAGACCAAGAAGCAATACAGTTCAATAGTATCGCCCAGCCTAACCATTGGAGAATTTCCCCTAGATAATTAGGATTCGAAACAAATCTAAATAACCATCCTTGAGGGATAATATATTGACCACTGGCGAGCTTCTTCTGATCTAAAATTATATGGTCAGAATGCACATGTGTTACAAAACCAAAAACAAAAAAGGAAGTTCCAAGAATAACATTCCAATTAAAAATGTCAATAGATTCATAATATTGAACCCCATGTACTATATTTTCCCCTTGAACATATGCATTCAAAAAATTAAAAACCAAAGCCATCAACATTACTGAAAATGGAAAATTCTTTTTCACATTCGATATTCTTAATGGAAAAAAGAAACTTCGATAGCCGTAATGTATTAGCCATAAGGCAAAAAGATAAAAATGAAAATTGTCAAAAAGATTATTAAAATAAAACAAGTACGCCGCCATGATTATAAATGCAGGTGATTCCATTATTATCCATGCCCATTTAGAAGAAATAAAAAGTCCCCATCCTTGTTTTGAGTGCTTACCATAGGGTGCTGTTACAAAATGTAAAACAATAAATATAATCGGTGCTAAAATGATTAATCCAATCGCTATGAGTTCAAAATTCTTCACAAAAAATCTCTCCTATTCGGAGTTTTTAATAAAATCAATAATAAATTAGAGTCAATAAAATAAGATCAATGCGCCTTTTAATATACATTCTTCTCAGTACTTTTTTTATAAGTTTTTTTTCTTGCAAAAAAAAAGTGGAATACTCTCCTAGCGAATCCGAAACGCTCACTTCGCAAAATGACTATATCAACACCAGTGTAGAATATATGGATCAATTGATGGCAAGTAAACCCAAAATGAGATTAATTGATGTTCGAACGCCCGAAGAAATTGAAAAAGGTGTCATAGGTCAACCTCTAAAATTTAATTTTTATGACGATCAATTTAAAAATCAAATTGCTAAGTTGAATAAAGAAATCCCGTACTTAGTTTACTGCAAAAAAGGAGGACGAAGTGCTAAGGCTTCAAAAATGATGAAGAATTTAGGATTTAAAAATGTCTATAACCTTAAAGGAGGCTATGATGCCTATCAAAAGTCAAGAGCGCAATAAGTAAAGCAGCGAAATCTGTTGATTACTGCTCTAAATATAAATGGTTTTAATCTAAAATATATTAAATTCAATCTTTATACATTTTAAATAGAAGAATTAACTTAAATAACGAAAAATGAAAAAAGGACTATTTGCTTGTCTAATCTTACTATTCTCCATAGCTGATACAACAGCTCAAAGAAATGGATTGTGGTGGTTTGATACCGGACTTAAAGCTCAGTATGGTGTTACTAGTATGCTCAATATGGCCATTGTTGATAGTGATGGATATGATTATGACATTTCAACCGGCTATTCTTTTGGTGGTAAAATTGGTATCAACAATGGTAACAATGGAATCTCAATTGATGTGATGTGGGCAAAAGCTAAGCAAAGTTTTGAAGCACCTTCAGAATCCAATATTGATGTCGATTGGTCTGCTTTGGACCTTTATTTACTCTATCGAAACAATGCTAATTTGGGATACTTCGAATTGGGACCTAAAATGAGTATGATTAATAAGGTTGAAGTCACGGATGTTGCCAGCGGAGTAACTTCTAGTGACTTATCGGATGATTATCAAAGTGCCTATTCTGCGGTTATTGGTTTCGGTGCCTACTTTTTAGGAAATGATGGTCGATTTAGCGGAATCTTAGGGATGCGCTTTGAATATGGATTTTCTGATATGATTAATAAAACGTCGAAAGATAAAAATCCTCCTTTAGGAGATCCTGATATTTATGCAGATGGATATGAAAAGTCAATTCCAATTTTTGCTGGTTTGGTATTTGAACTAAACTGGGGAATTGGTTATGTGGGTAAAGCAACTTGTGGAGCACGATCTAAATTTGTCATGTTTTAGACATTGTTGGGATCCATAAAAAAGCCTATTGACTGTGATCAATAGGCTTTTTTATTTTTGTAAACTATGTTCTGTTAGAAACTATCAATGATTTTCAAAAAGCTGTCCGCTTTTAGAGAAGCTCCACCGACTAAGCCACCATCGACATCTTTTTGAGAAAATATTGCTTCGGCATTTTTAGGCTTTACACTTCCTCCGTATAGGATAGGTATTCTATCTGCAACATCTTCGCCATAGCGTTCTTTCAATTTTTTTCTAATTTCTTGGTGCATTTCTTGTGCTTGTTCAGGAGTAGCCGTTCTACCTGTACCAATGGCCCAGACGGGTTCGTAGGCAATTATGATTTGAAGTATTTGTTCCAAAGATAAGTTGAGAATAGAATCTTCCAATTGTTGAGAAACATGTTTTATATGATTATTAGAGTCTCTTATTTCTAAGGGTTCTCCACAACAATAGATCGGCTTTACATTATGTTTTAATGCCATTAAGCACTTTTCTAAAATCAGCGCATCATCTTCATTGCAATAGGCTCTCCTTTCTGAATGTCCTAGGATCACATATGGTACTTCCATCGATGCCAGCATAGCAGCTGAAATTTCGCCAGTGTAAGCGCCACTTTCTTTTTGATGACAATTTTGAGCTGCGATATAAATATTAGAATAATTTTTTGAAGATTTTTGAGCTTCTGCTAAGAATACTGCAGGGACCCCCAAAATGGTGACCACATCATCTGGTCTTTGATAGGCAGCAATAATATTAGCGAGTTGACTGGCTTCTTCAAGATTGGTATTCATCTTCCAATTTCCTGCAGCAATTTTCATTCTTGACATCTGACAATATTTTATAATTAGAATTAATTCCCACAAATTTAAACATCTTCATTAGGCTTTGTGAATTAAGTAATATAATTTGCAATAATCTAGATCGAAAACTGATAAAAAGAGATCATGAAGCGGATTCCGTATGTTCATCGCGATGTAAGTTGGTTGTCATTTAACTACCGCGTGTTGCAAGAAGCCAAGGACATTAATGTCCCCCTACTCGAGCGAATAAAGTTTCTTGCCATTTATTCTTCCAATTTAGACGAGTTTTTTAGAGTGCGTGTAGCTGGGCTCAAAAATCTGGTAAGGATCGGAAAGAAAACTAAGAAAGAACTAGATTTTGAGCCACAAGAGGTTTTGCGTAAGATCTTAAAAATTGTCAACAAACAACAACAAGAGTTTTCTCATATTTTTGAGAATATGATCATCCCTGATCTCAAAAAAAACAATATTAATATTGTCCGCAGAAAACACTTGAATGAGGATCAAAATAAATTTATAGAAGATTATTTCAATGATCATCTTCTCCCCTTTGTTCAGCCCGTTTTATTGGTAGGAAAGAAAGTTCGACCCTTCTTAAACAATGGGGCACTTTACTTAGCACTGCATCTCATTCAAAAAGATGATAAAAATGAAAAAGCACAATATGCCATTGTAAAGATACCCTCCGATCATACGGATCGATTTATTGAGCTTCCACCAAGAAAAGAAGGTAAAAAAGATATTATTCTCTTGGATGATATTGTTCGTCATAGTGTTCGCTGGATTTTTCCTGGCTTCAATGTTTTGGATACCTACTCGATTAAATTAACTAGAGATGCCGAATTATATATCGATAATGAATATTCTGGCGATCTAGTAGATAAAATAAAACTCAGTCTAAATAAAAGGAATATAGGTCCGGCATCAAGACTTGTTTATGATAGAGAAATTCCTAAACATTTCCTAGACTATTTAATGGATGCTTTTGATCTTAACAAGTATGATATTTTGGAAGAAGGACGATATCACAATAATTCAGATTTCTTCTCTTTTCCGGATTTTGGATTAATACATCTAAAAGATATACCCCTTCCACCTCTCGAAATCGCAGCTCTTGAAGATGTTGACTCTATTTTTGCCCCAATCAAAGAAAAGGACCATTTTTTGCATGTTCCGTATCACAGTTATGAATCGGTTGTTAAATTTTTTGAAGATGCCAGTGAGGATCCTAATGTAACACACATTAAAATTATTCAGTATCGAGTGGCAAAGGATTCTAGAATCATGTCAGCTTTGATTAAAGCTGTCAAGCTTGGAAAACAAGTAACGGCCTTTATTGAATTAAAAGCAAGATTTGATGAAAAGGCGAATCTTGAATGGGGTGAAAAATTGGAAAAGGCTGGTGCAATCGTACACTACAGTTTGCCAGGATTAAAAGTTCATTCCAAAATGGCCATCATTCGTAGAATTGAAAAAGGCAAACCACAACTTTATGGTTATTTGAGTACTGGCAATTTTCATGAAGGAACAGCAAAGATTTATTCTGATATGGGAATTTTTACTTCGGATAAACGTATTTTAAGTGAAGCTATTCGTGTCTTTAGTTACTTAGAGACCAAAAAAATTCCAAAGAAACCATTTAAACACTTGATGGTTGGTCAATTCCAAATGAAGGAAAGACTAATTGCCGCTATTGAGCAAGAAATCAAAATGGCTAAAAAGGGAAAGAAGGGGTTTATCTTCTTGAAAATGAACAGCCTCCAAGACAACGAAATGATTTCTCTCCTATATAAAGCAAGTCAAGAAGGGGTCGAAATCCAATTAATCATTCGAGGAATATGTTCCTTAGTTCCAGGGATTAAAGGAATTAGTGAAAATATAAAAGCAATAAGTATTGTTGATCGCTTTTTAGAACATGCAAGAGTTTTCATTTTTGGAACTAGCGAAAGACAAGAAGTGCTTCTATCCTCAGCGGATTGGATGGTCAGAAATCTTCACCATCGGGTAGAAACTATCTTCCCTATTTTTGATCCAGATACAAAAAAGATCATTGTCGATGTTCTTAAACTTCAATTGTCGGATAATATGAAATCTAGGATTATTGACGTCAATAAAAACAATTCTTACTTTAAAGGAGATTCTGATTTTGTATTACGCTCTCAACACGAAACCTATTTCTACCTCAAACGAATACTTGAAGAAGACGCACTTAAAAAGGAAGTTGTAGAAGATGAAATTAATGATGACTGATTATCTTTGTGACAAAATTAATCTTCCAAAATTTCTTTCATGCTTCAAGCTATTTCGCCAATTGATGGCCGTTACGCAAAAAAAACAAAAGATTTAAATCAATTCTATTCTGAGTTTGCATTGATTAAATACAGAGTAATTGTAGAAATAAAATATTTCTTAGCCCTATGTCAATCTGTGCCGCAATTATCTTCCGTAAGCACAAATCAACTCCAGCAAATTCAAAGTATTGCTGATGATTTTTCTTTGGCTGACGCCGAAAAGATAAAAGAAATTGAAGCTGTTACCAATCATGATGTCAAAGCGGTGGAATATTTCATCAAAGATAAAATGTCAGCATTAGGCATTATGGATGTTCTAGAATTTGTCCATTTTGGACTGACATCGCAAGATATTAACAATACGGCAGTTCCCTTATCTATAAAGGAAAGTTTTGAGAAAGTTATCTTTCCTGCCATAGATGGACTTATTGATAAAATTCATTCCTTAGCCGAAGAATTTAAAGGAATTCCCTTACTCGCACGTACACACGGTCAACCTGCCTCCCCAACTACACTAGGCAAGGAGTTCATGGTGTTTGTTGAACGTTTAGTAGAACAATACGCTCTACTCAAATCACTCCCGATTAAAGCAAAATTTGGTGGAGCTACAGGAAATTTAAATGCGCATAAAGTAAGTTATCCTGATATAGATTGGATCACTTTTGCCAATCATTTTGTAGGCCAAGATCTGGGCTTAGTGAGATCACAATACACTACTCAAATTGCACATTATGACCACCTTGCTGCAATCTTTCAAAACTTAGGACGGTTGAATACCATCCTGATAGATATGGCTCGGGATATATGGACCTATATTTCACAAGATTACTTCAAACAAAAAATCAATAAAAACGAAGTAGGATCCTCAGCAATGCCACACAAAGTCAATCCAATAGATTTTGAAAATGCTGAAGGGAATTTGGGAATAGCCAATGCACTTTTACACCATCTCGCGGAAAAGCTTCCCATCTCGCGTTTGCAGCGAGACTTAACGGATTCAACTGTCTTAAGAAATATCGGTGTACCAGTTGGGCACATGTTAATTGCGATACAATCCCTACAAAAGGGTTTTGGAAAACTTTTACTCAACGAACAAAAACTAAGGCAAGATCTTGATGCCAATTGGGCGGTAGTGGCTGAAGCTATTCAAAATATTCTAAGGAGAGAAGGATTTCCAAAACCCTATGAAGCTTTAAAAGGCTTAACAAGAAGTAATGAAGAAATCACCAAAGAATCCATTCATCGATTTATTGATTCTTTGACGATTAATGACGATATTAAAGACGAATTAAAAGCCATTTCTCCTTTTAATTATATCGGATACTTTTAAACTAATCAAATGATTAAGAAACTATTTAAACTTTTTGGTAAGGCAGGAAAAACTGTCATGGATACGGTTGATAAGTCTACAGAATTTATCGATGATACACTAGAAAAAGAATATATAACCGGTACCATCGATAAGGCCAAAGAATTAAGTGGGAAGGCTGTAGAAAAAGCTGGTGAAGCTTATGAAAAAACTAAAAATGTCGCTGAAGATATTCTTGAAAATGAAAACGTGAAAGTCTTTACTGATAAGGCTAAAAATCTTGCTGATGATGTGATGGAAAAAGGCAAGGAAGTCGTCGGTGATCTGACGGAACGAAGTCAAAAACTAGCAGACAAGGCCCTCGAAAATGAAACCATTAGTAAAGCCGTAGAGGATATAAAAGAGAAAGCCAGTCAAATCGGGGATAAAATAGAAAAAGGAGTTGAAGATGTTAAGAACACCTTATTGGACGAAGAAGAATAACTAGTATTCAAATTTGCCTTTCGGCGAATGAATATGTACTTCTTCTCCTTCACAGTCTTCCACATAACCAATGATCTGAGCATCTATATTAAAGGATTTTGATAAATTAATAATCCTTTCGGCGTAAGCCGCATCACAATAAACTTCCAATCGGTGCCCCATGTTGAAGACCTCGTACATCTCTTTCCACTCAGTTCCAGATTCCTGTTGAATCAAATTGAATAAAGGCGGAATCGGAAGCAAGTTATCCTTTACAACTCGCTTGTTTTTTATAAATTTCTTTACTTTGATTTGACCACCGCCAGTACAGTGAATCATTCCGGTAATTCCTTCTCTATACTGATCAAATAATTGTTTAATAACAGGCAAATAAGTCCTGGTTGGAGATAATACCAACTCCCCTATAGTCATTTCTACGCCCTCAATTTCAATCTTATCAGTAAGAGATTTTGAGCCTGTATATACGACAGATTCCGGGATACTTGGATCAAAAGACTCAGGGTATTTCGAAGCATAATCGTGCTTAAAAACATCATGACGAGCAGAAGTTAAACCATTACTTCCCATACCACCATTATACATAGTTTCATAAGTGGCTTGTCCATAAGAGGCTAAGCCAACGACCACATTGTTTGTTTGAATATTGTTTTCCAAAACTTTGCTTCTTTGCATTCGGCCATAAGCCGTAAATCCAACATCAACACTTCTTACAATATCACCCACATCAGCCGTCTCACCCCCTGCGAGATGAATATTTATTCCGTATTGCTTCAGGTTTTCGGTAAAGTCTACTGTAGATTGAATCAACTTTGCGATAACCTCTCCGGTAATCAAATTTTTATTCCTTCCAATGGTGGAAGAAAGAATGATTTGATCATAACATCCTACGCATGCCATATCATCCAAATTCATTACGATAGAATCCTGAGAAATTCCGGCCCAAACATCGATATTTCCGGTCTCTTTCCAATAAATGTATGCTAAGCTTGTTTTTGTCCCAGCAGTATCAGCATGCATTAAAGAACAGTAATTTTGATCACCCGTTGAAACATCGGGTAATATTTTACAAAACGCCATTGGATACAAACCTTTATCCAAATGTTTAATGGCTTGATGAACCTCATCTTTACTAGAAGAGACTCCTCGCAAATCGTATCGTTTTAAATCAGTCATATTGAGTGCAAAGTTATAATGATTGATTATAGTTAAAATATTTTCATCATATAATTAAAATTATTTTAGAATTTTCAAATTTTATCAATTACGATTTCAATAAAACATATAGTATGTTTTTTAAATGTGTTTTATTATAAATTCTGTCATTGCACTAATATTCAAAATCTTATACTAATAGTTGTTTAATATGTCCCTCACGACAAATAATTATTTTACAATAAATCATACAATAAATGGGGGTAATGAATAGTTTAAGCGTCATACTTAACGAAATAACAGATACAAATTAGAATTATGAAAGTATTTATGACGAGCATTTTTACAGTCCTATTTGCAATAGGCTTAAATGCACAAACCAAATTTGGAGTTAAATTAAATTACTCAGCATCGATCAACTCTGCTGAAACATCTTACATTGGTAGTAACTCTGATATTCCTTCCTATCAGTTGGAATATCAAAAATCATTACCCTCTTTCTCTGCTGGAGCTTATGTACAGCATAGATCTGGAAACCTTTTCGGTCAAGCCGAATTGTTAATCAATCGTTCTAAAAATCAATTTTCCTCAACTAGCTTCAATGACGATGCAGCGGCTGATGGCATTTTTGATGAAACTTCCACTTTTATTCAAATTCCTGTGATCGCTGGTGTTTATCACAATGGTATCAGTGTAGGTGTTGGCCCTATGTTTCATTTCTTAGTAGATCATCAAAGTGAATTGGAAGCGATTAGTTACTATGAAAAAGATACAAGAGTCTTAAGTGCAGGATTTCAAGTTCAAGTAGGATTTGACGTAAGTCACTTTCATTTTGACTTAAGATATGAGAACACATTTAGAACAGTCGGTGATCATATTAATTATGGTACTAGACCTTCTGGCTTTCAATCAAACCCAAATGTCATTACGCTAGGGACTGCGTTTACATTTTAGAAAAGTTAATAAATTGCATATCCAAGGGCTCGGAGAAATCTGAGCCCATTTTAATTTAGACTAATCCTCGGATCAATTAGAACATAGAGTAAATCAACCATAAGATTAATGAGGATAAAAATAGCTGCGATAAATATTACACAGGCTAAGACAACAGGTATATCATAGGATATTAAAGCTGATACAGTTAAGGAACCTACTCCCTTATAATTGAAGACTTGCTCTACAAAAAATGCACCTGCCAACATCGAAGCCAACCAACCACTTAGTGATGAAGTAATAGGATTTAACGAATTTCTTAAGGTATGCCGGGTGATCACCTTCTTGAAGTTCAATCCTTTCGCAATAGCAGTTTTAATAAATGGCTCATTTAAGACATCCAAAAACGAAGCTCTAGTAAGTTGGATGATCACGGATAAAGGTCGCACTCCAAGGGCAATGGCAGGCAGAAGCAAATTTTTCCAAACAACCATGTCATCTCCCATATCGTTTAATTCAACTAAACTTCCTTGAACATTGAGTCCCGTCCAATCCTTTAACCAATAACCAAATATCAAAGCCAACATCATGGCACTAACATAACTTGGCACTGAGTATCCTAATGAAGAAGTCAACAATAGAAATCTATCAATAAATCGATCTTTGTTTATAGCAGCCACAATACCGAATAAAATTCCAAAAAGAGTGGCTAGTACAAATGCGATTAAAGCTAATATGATAGTCTTAGGTATGGCAATTGATAATAACTGCCAAACGTCTGCTCCAGACTGATAGGATTCTCTTAAATAAGGCCATTTGAGTACGAGTTTAGAATCCTCAAATTCAAGTATCGATATGTGCTTTATACGGTCGTTTTCTTTAAGTTGTTCAGTCTTATGTAAAGCTATCGGAGATAGATCTCTAAGATAATATCGCAATTGAACAGACAAACTTTGATCCAATCCTAGTTCTTTACGTTTATTCTCTATAGTTTGAATATCTGATCGTTGACCAAAAGTTAATCTTGTCGGGTCTACAGGCGCAAGATAGATGATTGAACTCACCAACAGTACCACCATTAACAAAACAACGACTCCCCAAATAATTCGCCTGAAAACAAAACTCAGCATTCTAATAGTATAATATATTACATAAATATAAATATTTTAGCGCCACAACATGCAACAAAATTTCTTGTTGATTAGAAGAACAGCATAATATATGGAACAATTTAAATTCCCTTTCGAAAAAATCCCACAATTAAGTAAAAGAGATATTGCGTATCAAGGCAATCCTGATCTTTTCAGAGATTTCTTTCAATTTCCTTCCAGCCTTGACTCATTTTCAAAGGCGATCACCCTGAAGAGCAAGCAACATATCAATCGTTCAATTCTTGTTAAAGAACTTAAAAATGACTACGCTACTATTGAAAACTCAAATCTAGTAGCAGAAAACATTAATCGACTTAGCAGTGAGCAGTGTTTTACTATCTGTACAGCGCATCAACCCTCTTTACTCACAGGCCCCCTCTATTATATTATAAAAATCTGTTCAGCCATTAAGGCTTCTCGATTACTAAAAATAGAATATCCCGAATATGACTTTGTCCCAATTTTCGTTCATGGGTCGGAAGATCATGATTTCAAAGAGATCAACCATCTTCAGCTATTTAATAAAAAACTAGAATGGGATTCTGATCAAGAGGGACCGACAGGTAGAATGAATTTAAATGGCCTGGAAGATGTCATAGAACAACTTTATACAATAATCGGAGAAGGTGAACATGCAGGAAATTTGAAATCTTACATTCAATCCTCTTTAGGTAAAAGTAAATCTTATGGTGAATTTATGTTTCGATTTGTTCATCATCTTTTTGGAAATACTGGCCTAGTTCAGGTACAAATGGACAAACCATCATTCAAAAATTTATTTATTCCTATCATGGAAGAAGAGATTGTCAGCCAATCTTCCATTCAATTGGTAGAACATGCGCAAAATCAGCTTGAAAAATTAGGCTTTTCGGCGCAAGCATTTGCTCGACCAATTAATTTGTTTTATTTGGGAGATGGCGGTCGTAGCCGAATAGTGGAACATAACGGTAAGTATTCAACGATTGATGAAAAGAATCACTGGAGTCAAAAAGAGATATTACATCTTCTACATGAACATCCAGAACACTTCAGTCCAAATGTAATACTGAGACCCCTATTTCAAGAACTCATCCTGCCCAACCTCACTTATATCGGTGGTGGTGGCGAAATTGCATACTGGTTAGAACGAAAGAGTGTTTTTGAGAAGCACAACATTTCATTTCCTATTTTGACGAGAAGAGATAGTGTATTACTCTTGGATCAAAAAACTAAAAATCAGTTCGAAAATCTGGGATTTGAACTTGAAGATATATTTTTAAGTCCTGATGATTTGATCAAGGGATTTGTACAACAATCAGATCTTGGCGAGCACATCTCTGTTGAGGATCAACGCATAAAATTAAAGCAAATCTTTGATGATCTTGCAGAACAGGCATCAGTTCTGGATGTGGGGTACGCCAAGTCCATATTGGCAGAAGGATCACGTCAATCGAAAGCACTGGACAATATTGAAAACCGGTTGAGAAAAATCGTTAAACAAAGAGAAGAACAACATCTCAGAAAACTTTCTAGTATAAAACAACGCTTCTTTCCAGGACAGTCCTTGCAGGAAAGAAAGGAAAACTTCATTCCCTTCTATTTGAAGATGGGGCCTGGATTTATTGAAGAACTGATAGAGCAAATCAACCCATTCGATAGAAATTTTAAAGTATTGATTTATTAAGATAACTGAGAAAATGAAACGGACATATTTATGGAGAATTGTATTGATTACTTGTGTAATTTCAGCTTGTAATCGGACTAATGTTAAATATTTAGAGGAAGATGTCAATTCAAAGAGCATAACATTTGAAATTCAAGAAGTGAAAATCCTTCAGGAAACTGATACTTCATCACTACAAGAATTGCGTTTTTTCGATATAAGATCGGCAATGGATGCGCATGCTGTTATGTATGATTTCTATGGCGAATTTGATCAAAAAGTCAATAGCAAATATCAAGAAAACATCAAGCAACTCATATGGTATGAAGTGCACCTACTCGGAGATGATCGCGTTTTTGCCGTGGTTACGGATGGTACTGAGACCATGACAAACTTCTTCAGCTCGTTCATCGTTTTTGATTCCAATGAGCAGAATTGTTTTGAAGATAATCATCCTTCAAAAGAAGAAATTATCAATCAGCTTGCTGAGAAAATGCGAATCATAAAAAAGAAAAAACGATCAAAAAGGTATTACAAGAAGTTTCACTAGAATTTAAGAAGCGGCTTCTTGAACATCAAGAATATTCAGCAGTTCGCCCAGTTTATCTTTTAAGTCTTTACGATGTACTATAAAATCCAAAAATCCACTTTCCAACAAAAATTCTGATGTTTGAAAGCCTTCGGGTAGGTCACGCTTGATGGTTTCTTTAATTACTCTTGGCCCTGCAAAACCGATAAGAGCTTCAGGTTCGGCAAAATTAAGATCTCCTAACATTGCATAGGAGGCAGTCACCCCTCCTGTCGTGGGATCAGTAAGGAATGAAAAATAAGGTATTCCTGCCCTACCCAGCTGAGCTAGTTTAGCTGAAGTTTTAGCCATTTGCATCAGTGAAAAAGCGGACTCCATCATCCTCGCTCCGCCTGATTTTGAAATAATCATTAAAGGAGTTCTGGTTTCCAAGCTTCGATCGATAGCCATGGCGATCTTTTCTCCCACAACACTTCCCATTGAACCTCCAATAAAACTAAAATCCATCGCAGCAATTACAATCCTTTTACGGTGAATTTTTCCTTCTGCTACAGAAATGGCGTCGTTCAATTCCGTTTTTTTGTGAGCTGCTTTAAGGCGATCAATATAAGGTTTGAGATCTGTAAATTCTAGAAAATCCTTGGAAATAAGATCAGAAAACAATTCTTCGTATTTACCATCAAAAAGTAAATCAAAGTAGTCATGAGATCCGATTCTCACATGATGATCACAAGTTGGGCAGATGAAAAGGTTTTCTTTTAATTCCTTTGCGGTATTGGTAGCACCGCATTTACGACATTTTTGCCAGAACCCGTCTGGCGCTTCCTTTTTAAATTTTGTGGATGTTTGGACGTTGTCCTTTAATCTTTTAAACCATCCCATCGAATCTTCTTTTGCCATAACTATTGCATTGGAATTAAAGTCCTCTAATTTATACAAATAAATGATTTTCAATGAAGAAAAATCTCATTGCTGATAAATATCTATCAATTATGCATTTTATTCATTCGCCGAAAGGCATAAAATCCTAATAGCGATAACTCTTAACTGTATTTACAAAATGCTTAACATTGTCCAATGGTGTATCAGGATAGACACCATGTCCTAGATTGACAATATGAGATTTTCCCCATTTTTCAATCATTTGACGTGTATGATTTTCAATTTCCTTTGGATTTGCATACAATACACAAGGATCCAAATTTCCTTGAACGATCCGATCATTTCCTAGAATTTTTCTGGCATAATTCGGTGCAATGTTCCAATCAATACCAATAACTTCGGAGCCGACCTGTCCAATTTCTTCCAAAGCAAACCATGCTCCTTTACAGAAAATAATCATCGGTACTTCGGTAATCGCATCCTTGATTCTTTGGATGCGTGGAAGCATAAATTTGCGATACAATTGCTGATCCAAGACTCCTGCCCAAGAGTCAAACAATTGAACCACTGCGACGCCAGCTTTAATCTTTAGTTGTAAATAAGCAATAATGGTATCGGTCAACTTATCCAATAAAACCTCTGCATCTTCAGGATGTTGATATAAAAAAGCCTTGGCTTTAGAAAAAGTTTTACTTCCCTGCCCTTCCAACATATAACAAAATAAAGTCCACGGAGCACCAGAAAAACCTATTAGAGGAACACGTTCATTCAATAATTCAAGAGTATTAGCAACACCACCAAATACATAATCTAATTTACTTGCTGCTTCTTCACCAGAGATCAATTGATCAATATCTTTTCGATTTTCAATCACTTTTGGAAATAAAGGTCCTTTTTTCTCTACCAATTCATAATCCAATCCCATACATTCTGGAATGACCAAAATATCTGAAAAGAAAATCGCTGCATCAACACCCAATTCATCAACGGGTTGAACAGTGACCACTGCTGATAATTCTGTATCTTTTACAAGTGCTTTGAACCCGTTTACAGATGCTCTCACTTCACGATATTGTGGGAGAATTCTTCCTGCCTGTCTCATTAGCCAAATGGGTGGCCTTTCTACGGATTGCCCAGCTATAGTTCTTAATAGTAAATCGTTTAATATCGCCATCTTTTTGCTATTTCGATCTCAAAGTTAAATAAATGAATTGCCTTGAATTGAATTTCCGATATTTGTCTCAATATTTGACATTAGACTAACATTTCAAAGAAATTCAATATGCGCTTGGCGATTATAGGATACGGAAAAATGGGTAAAAAAATTGAAGAAATGGCTCGATCAATGGGTCATACCATTGAGGTGATTGTTCATCACGAGGACGAACTCTCCAAACTTGAAAATATTGACGTTGCCATTGAATTTACTCATCCAGAAAGTGCATACAATAATTTGAGATATTGTCTCGAAAAAGGAATTCCAGTAGTCAGTGGAACAACAGGATGGCTGGATCAATTTGATCAGTTAAGTGCTTTTTGTCTTTCGACGAATGGGAGTTTCTTTTATGCTTCTAATTTTAGTATTGGAATGAACATCGCTTTTAAAATTAATAAGCTTTTGGCTCAAATTGTACCGGAAGAATACCAAGCCTCAATCGAAGAGATTCATCACACAGAAAAAAAAGATAGTCCAAGCGGTACTGCTATTTCATTGGGTAAGCCCATTTTAATAAATCGAAAATACAATGATTGGATCAACGATTATTCTGATAATCCCAACATCCTCCCTATTGTATCAAAACGCATCGACAAGGTCCCTGGAACACACTATGTTCGTTATGAATCAAATATTGATAAGATTGAACTTTGTCACGAGGCCAAATCGCGAGATGGGTTTGTCTTAGGGGCCATAAAAGCAGCTGAATGGCTAAAAGAAAGAAAAGGTGTCTTTGGAATGCAGGATATGTTAGATAGTCACTTCAGCTAACTAGTCGGTTTTTATTAATTTGCAGTAATGATAAATCAACATACCGTACAACAAATAATTGAACGAGCTCAAATTGAAGAGGTTGTTGAGGAATTTGTAGGCCTTAAACGAAGAGGGGCGAATATGCTCGGTTTGTGCCCTTTTCATAACGAGAAAACACCCTCATTCACGGTTTCACCGGCCAAAAATATCTATAAATGTTTTGGCTGCGGCAAAGGAGGAAATACAGTCCAATTTGTCATGGAACATGAAAGTCTTACGTTCCCAGAAGCGCTGAGATATCTAGCAAAGAAATACAACATTGAAATTGAAGAGACAGAAACCAGCGACGAATACAAGGAAGAAAGAAAACTAGTTGATGCCTTGTTTTTGGTAAATCAATTTGCCTCGAAATACTATCAAGAACAATTGTTCAATACAGACGAAGGGAGATCTATTGGACTTGGCTACTTTAAAGAAAGAGGGTTTATTGAGTCAACCATTAAAAAATTTGACCTAGGTTATGCCTCAGCTAGTTATGATGATTTCACTAAAAAAGCGATAGATCAGCAATATAATATTGAACACTTACGCACGCTACGCTTGACGACTGAAAAAGATCTTGATTTTTTTAGAAGTCGTGTAATGTTTGCCATCCATAACCTCAGTGGAAAAGTAATCGGCTTCGGTGGTAGAATTTTAAGTGAAAATAAAAAATCACCGAAGTACCTAAATTCTGCAGAATCAGAAATCTACAATAAGCGAAAGGTACTTTACGGTTTGTATCAGGCCAAAACAGCAATACGTAAACTAAAGAATTGCTTCATAGTTGAAGGATACACGGATGTTCTTTCTCTACATCAAAATGGAGTCGAAAATGTAGTGGCCTCATCGGGAACTGCCTTGACGGAGTCACAAATAAGACTCATTAAAAGGTATACTGAAAACATTACATTACTCTATGACGGAGATGCTGCTGGAATCAAGGCAGCCAGTAAAGGCTTAGATCTGGTCTTAGAACAAGAAATGAATGTCAACATAGTTTTATTACCTGACAATCACGATCCTGATTCCTTTATCAAATTGAAAGGATCAACCGGATTCTTGGAATTTATAGAAGAGAACAAAAAAGACTTTATATTATTTAAAACGTCTTTAATCAGTAAGGAAGCAGAAAAAGATCCTATTCAGAAAGCCTCTCTACTACGAGATATAATCCAAAGTATTGCACGAATACCCGACACGATTAAACGATCTCTGTACATTAAACAATGTAGTTCGCTTCTAGATATTAAAGAGGACATTTTGGTGTCAGAAACTAATAAGGCAATTAATGGATTAATAAAACAAAAACGTCTTGAACAAGATCGCGAAGCGTACCGTAATCAAAGAATACAACAAAATCAAGCGCAAACTGATGATACAGGATTCCCAATAGAATCTCCTAAAAAAATTGATCACCATCAAAAACGAGTAGATTTCTATAACGATGAATTTCAAGAAAGAGATATCGCCAGAATAATTGTAAGTGCTGGAGATAAGTGGTATGATGAAAAAGAAAACATCAAAGTCTTCGAATTTCTCTATCAAAACATTGAGGATGTAATTGATAGCCTAGAAAATCCTCTTTACTTAAAGTTAATCAATATTGCCAAGGAAGAATTTGAAAAGAAAAGCACTATTCCAGAGAGCTACTTTATCAGTCATTCAGATGAAGAGATTAGTCAATTGGCAATTGACCTTGTCTCTAGTCCGTATACCTACGCCAAATGGGAGGAACGCAAGGTATCTCTACAAACCAGCCTTCCTCCAGAAGAAAATCAGAGGAAAGATACGATGCGCAGTTTACTACGATTTTTACTCAAAAAATTAAATACCAAAATTAAAAATCAGGAAGATTTAATTAAAGAGTTGAATTCTGACGGAAAAGATTCAGGAGATGAATATATCCTTGAACTTAAGGTTTTAAATAAGTTGATTGAGCATCGAAATGAGCTGGCCAAAGACTTTGGAACGACGGTATTAAAAATTTAATTCTGAATTCTTCCCAACCTAAGCAAAGCCAAAAGAGTCTTTATCTATAACTAGGATTTACTATAAAAGACTTGTATTTTATATTATGATTTCTTGCGTATTCATTTAAACTATTGACATGAAGCATGTATTCACCCTTGTCTTTATTCTGTTTTCTTTCATTGCGAATTCCTGCAGCTGTTGGGGCCCACAGAATTTTTGCAAGGTGATCACAAGTGAAAGCTTTTCAAGTACAGGTTTTTCAGACAAATATATCATCAAGGGCAAAAAGATTCGTACAGTCGCACATGGGATGGAAATTGAAATCCTAGAATCCTATAGTAAGCAATTTGAAGTGGATAAGATTATGGTCTGGGGCGATTTGGGTTGGTTATGTCGTGAATATGTGAGTGGATTTCAGGATGGGCAAAGCTATTATTTTAATTTACTTAAAATTGGAGAAAACTCATTTCATGAACTTGAGCAAGCTGAAGATTACGAATTGAGTTTTTGTGGTCAGCATTTTTTGGTGATCCAAGACCATAAGGTATTGGGAAATATTAATGACTCTGAGTTAATTCAAGCTTGTCGTGAAGAAGATTTTGATTCGTTTCTACGCGGAGAAGCAATTGATTGTGATGACATAATTATCGATAATCCAAGTCTAGAAGTAGTTGTCGGACCCAATCCGTTTATAGAAAATATTAGGATTCAAGCCAATCAAAAAATAAAGGAAGTCCAGGTCTATGACATGAGTGGTCAATTGGTCATTCAACAAACAAATGATAGTTCTCGTTTCACTCTCGATCATACAAGTCGTGAATTGGCATCAGGGGTATATATCCTAAGAATTAACGGCATCAAAGATGAACATCAATTTGTTCGAATTGTTAAACTTTAGTTTGAATTATCAATTCGAAATATGAAATCAAAAGAATTATCAACTTACCTTTGCTTATTTTAAAAAATCATTCATTCATTCCATGTCGCAAATAATCGATTTGAGTCAAGAAATTTATGAAGGCATGCCTGTTTATAAAGATCTTCCTCAAGTAAAAATTACACTTCACAATTCTCATGAAGAATGGGAAGGAATCAAAAATCCCATCAACCCAACAGTAAGTGTTCATAAAATGGAAATGGGTGAACATACTGGCACTCATGTGGATGCATTAAATCACATGGGTAAAAAATATAAAGGTCAATCAATTGATACCATGGACCTGAATCAATTTTATACAGAAGGTATATGTTTAGATTTTAGACATAAGGATTTAAGAGAACTAATTACTAAGGGCGATATTGTAAAGGCTTTGAAACAGCATCCTTCGGAAATAAAAGAAAATGACACTGTATTATTCTGTACAGGCCATTATAAAAAACATTTTGGCACTGATAATTGGCCTAAAGGTCCGGGATTAACAGCTGAAGTAACTCGCTGGCTGGGCAATCAAAGAATAGCCGCTTTTGGGGTTGAAACCATGTCCCCAGGTGTATCAGGAATCTCCAACAAAGAAGTTCATCAAATCTGCGGTGAGTTACAATTTACCCATTATGAAAATCTGATCAATCTGGAATTACTACTAGAAATACCAAGATTTCAATTTATAGGTTTACCACTGAAAATTAGAGGTGGAACAGGTTCTCCTGTACGCGCTGTAGCAATAGTTAATTAATACTTAAATAATTCATACCTAAGAATCCTATATACCTAAGATATTTATGTATATTTAAAGCATGAATAACAAAATGTTTCGAGGGAGTCTGGATACCATTATTCTCAAAATGTTGAATAACAACACTGAGATGTACGGTTACGAAATTACCCAAGAAGTAAAAAAATTATCAGATGGTGCCTTTGATATTAAAGAAGGTGCACTCTACCCTGCTTTACATCGCTTAGAAGCCAAAGGATTGCTTGAAACCGAATCGCGTTCTATCGGCAATCGGATTCGAAAATATTATAAGCTTTCGCCGAAAGGCAATAAAGAAAGTAAGACCCAAATAAGCGAGATGCAAGAATTCTTGCAACAGATGAATGCTTTTATGAATTTAAAACCCGCAAGGTAATATGGAAAGTAACTCAACTGTAAAATTGAATGCTCAAGAGATTGAATATTTAAAGGCATATACGCTTGAAAGAGGCATTAGTTATTCAGATGTTCAGCTTGAACTGGTAGATCATTTGGCCAGTGCTATAGAAGATAAGAAGTCTGAAAATCCTAGCATTGAATTTAAAAATGCTTTACATATGATCATGCTGGATTTTCCACATACTGGATTTTATCATTTTGAAAATGAGGCAAAGAAAAGTTTAAAAGAGTATTGGGAAACCAAATTTAAATCATACATCTATCAATACTTCAAACTTCCCAAGATTCTAATTTTAATAGGATTGACATTTATTTTCTACATGCTATTCAAAGTTGGTGGTAGCACTGCAAGGAATATCGCCTTTTTTAGTATGGTTGGTCTTTGGGGGATTTATGGGATTAAAGAAATATTCTGGGGAATGAACTCGAGATATAACAGACGTTCATTTTTATTCATAAGAAAGTACTATGAAGCCTGTTCAGGAGCATTTTTCGCCATTGGGATAGCTCCGTTTTACCTTGCGAATTTAACTACTTTTGGAGAGGCACTATCTCAATTTGCTTGTTTAATTTATGCTTTTTCTATAAGCCTTGATTTTCTGGTGCTTTATGCTATATGGTTTGTCTTTCCAGATTTTCTAATTAAGGATATTAAGACAAAGTATAATCACTTGAATATAAAAATTGCATAATGACGAGACAGTTGAACAAGAGTGAAATAGAAAAATTATTTGAATTTACTCGAAAAAAACGTGTCAGATATCTAGATGTACAATTTGAAATCGTAGATCATTTGGCGAGCGATATTGAAGAACAGATGAGCACAGATGATTCTTTAAGTTTTGAAAAAGGATTACAAAATGCATATGCCAAATTTCCGATTACTGGATTTGCTCAATTTGTTCAACATAAATCTGATGCACTTAGCAAATATTGGAGAACTCATTTTTTTCGATATTTCATCGAATTTTTGAGTTTACCTAAAATAATTATTAGTGTATTTCTATTTACTTGCTTCTTTTATCTATTCAGGATTCAAGGAAGTACAGCACACGCTATTACCTATTACTCTTTAATAGGAGGAATGGCTATTTATGCTTTATTGACGTATCGGAAAAGTGTTTTAAATAAAAAAAATAGAGAGAAATATCTATTCTTGAGCTCTTATTACGGTATCGTTTATTGGCTAATATATTTCGTGACCTATTTACCTTTTACATCGCCAGATTTTATAAGGTTTGGAATGCAAATGGGTTCAATTCAATCTATGATATGGGCGATTTTAATGACGGTATATGTCATTATTGTTTATGCTTGTCTTAGAGTTTTTCCCAACAAGTTGAAAGAAGAAATAAACTCAAAATATCAACACCTCGAATTCGTGTAAATTCTAAATGCAAAAAAGGGTCAACCCAATATGAGTTGACCCAGCAATAACTCTTTCTTATCGTTTATATATGTCGATTGACGCAATTCAAATCTTCAAAGGCTTGCTTTAATCTTACATTAAACGACTGTTCTGCTGCTCTCAACCATTTTCTAGGATCATAATTCTTTTTATTTGGAATATCATCCCCATCAGGGTTCCCTATCTGAGCTTGTAAGTAATGTTCCTTACTCTGATAATAGTTTCTTACACCATCCCAAAACGCCCATTGTTGATCAGTATCAATATTCATCTTTACTGCACCATATTCGATGGCTTCTCTGATTTCTTCTCTTGATGATCCTGACCCACCATGAAATACAAAATTAATTGGGTTTGGCTCTTCAATATTGAATTTTTCTCGAAGGTAATCTTGCGAGTTCTTCAAAATGATTGGTCTTAATTCAACATTACCAGGCTTATATACTCCATGCACATTTCCAAAAGCTGCGGCAATTGTAAAACGATCACTAATCTTTTTCAATCGCTCATAGGAATAGGCAACCTCATCTGGTTGAGTGTATAATCTCGAGCTATCCACATCGGTATTATCGACTCCATCTTCTTCCCCACCAGTGACACCCAATTCGATTTCGATCGTCATACCAATAGCATTCATCCTTTCAAAATACTTACAAGAAATATCCAAATTCTCCTCAACGGGCTCTTCAGATAGATCCAACATATGCGAACTATATAAAGGTCTTTTATTTTGCTCGTAGAAACGCTCACCTGCATCCATCAATCCATCGATCCACGGCAATAGTTTTTTTGCACAATGATCCGTATGAAGGATAACGGGTACACCATAAGCAGCTGCCATTTGGTGTACATGCATTGCTCCTGAGATTCCTCCAAAAATTGATCCTTGCTGCGACTCATTACCAAGACCCTTCCCAGCAAAAAATGAAGCTCCACCATTAGAAAACTGAATAATAACAGGAGAGTTAATATCTCTTGCTGTTTCTAAGACTGCATTCACAGTATTTGTTCCAACTACATTGACGGCTGGTATTGCAAAATTATTATCGTTTGCGTAATTGAACATTTCAGTGACTTCATCACCGTGTAATACTCCGCTTCTAAATTTCTTGGTACTCATCGCTTTATTTTATTTTAAATTATTCCTTTTCCAGATAAATATCTTTCTGCATCCAAGGCAGCCATACAACCGGTCCCTGCAGCAGTTACTGCCTGGCGGTAAACGTGATCTTGAGCATCACCACTTGCAAATACTCCCTCTACATTCGTTTTTGAAGAATCAGGCTTTGTAATCAAATAACCGCTGTCTTCCATATCCAACCAATCCTTAAATATATCAGTATTGGGTTTATGACCAATGGCCACAAAAAATCCAGTCACTGGGACTTCACTTACCTCACCAGACTTATTATTCTTGATTCTCATTCCTGTCACCCCATTATCATCTCCTAATATTTCTTCCGCTTCTGTATTCCAATATATTTTTATGTTCTCCGCGTTTTTCACTCGTTCCTGCATAATTTTAGAAGCTCTCATTTCGTCTCTTCTAACCAACATGTGTACAGTCTTACACAACTTAGATAAGTACGTAGCTTCCTCTGCGGCAGTATCACCAGCACCTACTATCGCGACTTCTTGATTTCTGAAAAAGAATCCATCGCAAACCGCACATGCTGAGACTCCTTTATTCATAAAAGTTTGTTCGGATTCCAATCCCAACCATTTTGCACTAGCCCCAGTAGATATAATGACAGAATGTGCTTGGATCTCTTCACCAGATTCAGTCCATACTTTATGTACCGGTCCACTGAAGTCAACTTTAGTAATCAATTCCATCTTTACCTCAGTCCCAAAACGCACGGCCTGATTTTTAAAATCTTCCATCATTTGAGGTCCCATAATTCCATCTGGGTAACCAGGATAGTTCTCTACATCTGTAGTAATCATCAACTGTCCTCCTGGTTCTTTACCAGTAAAAAGAACCGGTTTCATAGCCGCTCTAGCCGCATAAATCGCAGCAGTATAACCAGCAGGGCCTGATCCGATGATCACACAATTCAATATTTCTCCGTTATTACTCATGTTCTTTTTGTTTAATATTTCGCAAATTTAATAATTCAATAGAGTCCATCTAAATAATTCGGTCCTTTAAAGAATTATTAATACCACTCATCTAATTAATAAATGGATATCATTGTTTTTTAGAAACTTTACATTCAATCTTGTTTGTTAAAACAACGACAATTAGAAACAATGAATCAAATCATTCAATATACCTTCTTATTCTCCAATGTTTCATTGTTGCTATGGAGTTTATTAGGATCAAAGAGCTTAAATGCCATTTTTAGCGCGCTCTTTTTTCTTAGTTTTTTCGCATTCTTACTATTCTATTTTGTCTCTGATATCAACGGAGTTTTTAAAATTCCTTATTTCATCATCTGCCTGTTTGCAATGTGTATTTCTGGGTTTTTAGTTCAAAAATCCAAAGATCAATTTTTTATAGCTTGCTTAATTGCCATTGCGAGTTTCTTTTTTTTGAAAGAATTAATAATTCCTAAATTTCTTGGTGTCGAAGAAAATTCATGCTACACAGAAAAGCTTGATCCTTCAGGAGAGTTATTAATAAAGGTTAGGTCAGATAAAATTATTGAGATTACTCGTCAATTAGAATCGCAATACGAACTAGAAATTTCAAAGGCATTCGATCCTGAAATCTTCGATAAAACTCAGCTAGATGATTTTTTGCTAATTGACATTAAGGCTTCTCAGAATGTTGAAAAAATAAAATCAAAATTGGTCTTGCATCCAGATATTTTATTCGTAGAGTACAATGAAAAATGTCAGATTGATTTGCCGATAGTAGAAAAGAACTCTTCAAATGTAGGATTTAAAAGTAGGGCAAATGATCCAATGTCCAAGAATCAGTGGTCATTAGATGCGCTGGGAATGCATAATGTACAGTCCAATTCGTTGACTTCAATTCCAATTCGCAAAACTGCTCTATTGGTTATTCTTGATTCCGGAGTTGAAGGCAATCACGAAGATCTTCAAGATAATTATCTGGAAATCAATAGAAATTATAGTCAAGACTTGACGGGACATGGTACACATTGCGCCGGAATTGCGGCAGCAGTCACCAACAATCAAATTGGCATCGCCTCATTAAACCCATCTCATAAGTGGGTTCAAGTTTCTAGTATCAGAGTGATGAATTCATTGGGTTTTGGTACTCAAAAAAGAATCATAGAAGGCATGATTGAGGCTAGTGATTTAGGGGCAGAGGTGATTTCATTATCTCTTGGATCACGAAAGTTCTTAACGGATGAAGATTATGCATATGACGAAGCGGTTCAATACTGTAACATGCGAGGTACCATCGTGGTGACCTCTGCTGGGAATTCAAATGCAGATGCTTCGCAGTTTAGCCCCGTCAGTGCACAAAATGTAATTGGGGTAAGTTCAATTAATCATAAATTAGAACGTTCCTCTTTTTCCAATACAATAGAAAATATTGACTTTGGGCTAGCTGCTCCAGGTGAAGATATTTTATCCACTTTTCTTAATAATAATTACGAGCGTAAATCAGGTACATCCATGGCCGCGCCTTATGTTGCCAGTTCGATTGCGTTATTGAAGGCCATCAAACCAGAGATCACCACAGTTGAAGCTTTTGAATTACTCAAATCAACGGGAAGATTCATAGATGCACAAACTGGATATTTAATACAACCTTTTGAAGCTGTTCAAAAACTGGTAAATAAAGAAACTTTATAATCTCTTTATTATTCTTTGGACAGTTTGATCAATATCATTTTCGTTTCGAATTACGATGTCTGCTTGAAGATAATAGTGATTTCTTTTCTTCAAATCTTCTATTATTTTTTGCCTTACGGCGAATGGATCAAGTCCTGCAATTTTTGGACGAGTGTTTAATCCATGACAGAGATTATATTGTAGATTATCAACACTCATTTTTAAAAATATGCATAAACCATTTTTCTTCATCCATTTTAGATTAGCTCTGAAGCAAGGCATTCCGCCACCGGTTGCAACTATTTGTTTTTTGGATGAATCCAATGAACGTAAAACCTGCTTTTCCATATCCCTAAATCTCGATTCCCCTTGTGTTTTAAAAATCTTTTCTATAGATTTTTTTTGATCATTTTCTATTAAATGATCAGTGTCCACAAAATCATAATCAAGTTTTTCAGCTAAGACAGTGCCAATCGTAGTCTTACCTGATCCCATATATCCGATTAGAAATATTAAATTATTCATAATTGAATGTAAATGAACAAATGATTGAATACAAGTTCAATTCGCCTATAAAGTTAAAAATCTTATTTTTGGCGATGAAATCAGAGATCATGAGATCATTTTTATTGTACGTCATTTGTGTTATCATTTTGTGTTGTTCTGCATGTTCAGCGAAGCAAGAGAAATCCTCTCAAATCACAAACGAGGAAGTACACGATATTGTATATAATCCTAGAAGTGCCAATGATCAGGTAACAAAAAGAGCTGCCAGATTGGAAGTTGTAGGAAAAAAAACCTTTGATTTTGGGACTATCAAAAGTGGGGAGAGAGTGAGTCATCGGTTTATAATCAAAAATATAGGAGATGCGCCAATGACCATAATGGATTCGAACGCATCATGCGGTTGCACAGTTCCGTATTATCGGGATGGACAAATTGAGGTTCAAGATACAAGTTCTGTTTTGGTTGTTTTTGATTCGAAAAACAGACAAGGGAAACAAAATAAAAAAGTAACAGTTTATACGAATACTGTTCCTAATGAAACTTTATTTACACTTATCGGCTTTGTCGAATAAATTTTAAAAATTAATATCATGTTTATACTGCAATCTCAAAATGCTGGACTTTTTAATATGTTCTTCTTTTTGGCCATTTTATTGGTGATGTACTTTTTCTTCATTCGCCCACAGGCAAAAAAACAAAAAGAACAAGTCGCTTTTATCAACAATTTAAAGAAGGGAGACGAAGTAGTTACGGGTAGCGGCATCATTGCTAAAGTAAATAAGATTGAACAGAGAGCGATCACTCTCCAGCTCGATCAAAAGACATTCTTAAAGGTAGTACCTAGCGCAATTTCACGAGAAATGACTAGTTCACACTTTGCAAAATCAGAAGATAAATAAATAAAACAAAGGGCTTAAACTTTCTTTCCTATTCATTCGCGAAAGCGAAATTAAGAAAGAACTTTAAGCCCTTTGATATAAGGATTGCATATTGTTATCTCATAAGACTGACATTTCCACGAGTGATATACTCTTGTCCGTCAACGCATACTGCTTTCAAACAATATCCGTAGACATCCGCTGGTAATTCTGCTCCTTTATACGTTCCATCCCAAGATCCTTTAGGGCTATTAGAACGATAGATTTCCTCACCCCATCGATCATAAATCAACAGCTCCATACTGGTGACAAAATTACTTCTGACTTTAAGTTCGTCGTTTACACCATCATTATTTGGAGTAAAGGCATTCGGGATGTAAACATCGGTTTCGTCACATTTTGGTACGGCAACGCTGATCGTGATAATTTCTATATCAAAACAGCCATTCTCGTCAGTGACTGTAACAGAATATGTAGTCGTTTCAGTAGGAGAAACAGTAATAGTTTCCGTATCCTGTCCACTACTCCAATTGTAGCTTGAATTATCCGGTTCATCCACAACAGTAATACTAATTTCTTCACCAATAATAATATCAGTCGTGAATGTATTTGTCTCTAAAGAAACATCTAAAACAACAGCATTAATAGGGATATTTATTTCTTCCATGCACCCAGTCTCAATGTGAGTAACTGTCACAACAAAATCTTTTGACTCCGTTAATACTACTGTTGGGTTTGGAGTGTCTCCTCCAGATACTATACAATCTTCAGGTCCCCAATTATAACTATAATCACCCGATCCATTATTTATCAATTCTATCGTTGTCTCTTCTCCCAAACAAACGTCGGATGGAGCATTGAAATCAATATCAAAATCGAATAATTCGACAAATACAGTAGCCGTATCCGAGCATCCAAACTGATCTACACCTTTGGCAACGAATGAGGTATCAGAGACAACATCAACCTCAATATCCATCCCGGTACCTATAGGATTACCATCTTCATCACACCAAGTGATGGTAGGATTATTACTGTTAGTCATAGCAGTAATGCTGATTTGATTAGGTCCACATATTTCAATGGTATCTTGTGCAAAACTCAATTCTAAATCCTCTGGAACTTCTATCGTAACAGTTATAGGCATTGAGCCACAAACACTTGAAATACTAGAAAGTGTTACATCATAAAATCCTGAAGCAGGGTACGTGTAACAAGGATTCAATAAAAGGGATTCATCGTCAGTTGTTGTCGGATCACCAAAATCCCAAACGGGAAGACCTGGATTTAATGATGTGTTTGTAAAACAAATCGTGTATTCACCGCAGGTTTCAACCGTATAGTCAAATGATAAAGGCGCTGGCGTTCCTAATATAATACTAATCGTATCTACTCTAGAACAACCCAAATCATTTGATGTATTTAATATTAGATTAAAACCATCGGTTTCATCAATTGGAAAGCCTATCATAATTTCATCAGAATTCAGATCACCGATAATGTGAGGATCGTCTTCCCAAAGGAAAATGAGATCTTGCGTAGCATCTAAGTTAAATACTGTATAAGGAACAGTGTCTCCTGGGCAGAGCGCAAGAGGATCAGCATAATCTATCTGAACGCTTGCATCGGATACTGTGACCATTTCAATTTCTGATGGACATAAAGAGTTATCTACAGCTTGAACGAAATAAGTTCCTGCATTACCAATGATATCCAATGTATCGTTAACTGCAATAATGTTGTTAAAATTAATGTCGGTAGACCAGTTATAATCTGCATTTTCTCCAGCACCGATAGCGACCAAGAAAATATGGTCATCACAAATTAATGTATCACCTGTGACAATAATATTTAATTCGTCCTGCACGATTACATCAACCGATGATTCATAAGTACATATCCCATCAGTAACTGTAACAAAGTAAGTTGTGTTTTCAGTAATGGTTACAATTGGATTTGAAAAATCTTGAGGCATACCAAAATCTAAATTGGTATCAGGCGACCAGGTATAAGTAAAATTTGGATTTGGATTACTGACCAATGGTAACATCTGTCCGATACATCCAGTTATTGGATTTTCTATAAAGTCTATACCAGCAGGTGTAACCATGATATCTTCTGTATAGAATGAATGGCAGCCACTGTTGTACCAAACTTCGTAGTTTACTGTAACTATTTCATCAGGATCAAATGTCAGGGTAGTATTCTGAGTAACTTCAGTCTTAACCACTTCTCCATCAATGATAAATTCCCAACTTACACTTTCAACATCCGTGAAAGGAATATCAGAATCATAGGTAAAAAGTACGGTCACTGTTGAATCCGTTGGACACGAAACCAAAACATGTTGAAACTGGGCAGTTGGCAACATGTCTGCGATCGGATAATCGGAATTCAATATAGAGTTCTGACATCCATTTTCATAAACAACATCCAATTGAATATCAACGGAAATTGTGGATTCTGGAACCAAAAACAAGGCATCAGAACCATTGAGTACTTCGTTGACTCCATCTGAATTGGTCACAGTCCATGTCCATGATACAGGCACATATGGATCGTGCATTGTGGTGTCCATCAGATTTACCATGATGGTTCCATCAGAATTACATCCTACTACCAAGGCAGCATATTCCAATTCTGGCAACATATCTTGAGCGTTAACTTCTTCGCTCACAAAAGCATTGCATCCATTTTGAAAACCTGTAGATAAATCAACATTAAAAGATTCATCCGAAGTTGTAAATTGAATAGGATTTCCGTTTAATATAGTTTCTCCGTTAGAATCTGTCAAAACCCAAGTCCAATTAGTTGCATCAATAGTGCTAGAGTTATTTTCAGTAAGTTCAATTAAATATTCACCATTGGCACAACTTAATAATTCAGCCGTGAAATTTGTCTCTGGAATGATATTCGAAATATCAATTGGTTTTGTTCTATCGGCGGTACATCCATTATCGTATTCTACCTGCAAAGTTACTGTAAATTGATCATCAGAGGTATTGATAATCGAAGGATTACCAAATGAAATTGATTGACCATTAGAATCCGTTAATGTCCATGTCCAAGAAGTGATATTTAAACCAGGATTGGAACTTTGATCTATTACTTGAAGTATAACATTCTCATTTTGACAAGAAACTAGTTGGAAATCAAAATCAACGATTGGATTAATGGTCTCAACCGTTTGAGTCGATGTCACTGAAGCGGTACAATTAGTTCCATAAACCACTTCAAGAGTGACTTCAAGCTCTGTTGTTTCTACTTCTACTTCTACAGAGTTCCCAGAATACATATTTACATTTATTCCATCAGATACGGTCCAATTCCATTCAGTGATTAGATTACCGTTCAGAACAGTTGTATCTGTGAGTGTAACCATAATTGGACTACCAACACAGGCAAATCCATTCATCTCAAATCCTACTTCGGGAAGTAAATTTCCCAAGTCTATATTTTCGGTGTTTTGAAACGAACAAGCCTGATCATTTTCTTTAATTAGTTGGACTGTAATATTTGTACTTTGAACGGTTACGATGATATCATTACCTGTGAAACTTTGAGTAGAAACTCCATCATTGATTTCCCAAACTAAATTCTGCCCCATTTCATTATCCACTAAGGAAATCACATAGGCACCGTCCTTACATTCCAAATAGTTCCAATTGACATCAAAATCAACTGGAGTACTCATTGGTTCAAAATTCTTACTTAAACTTGTAACACAATTGTTCTCAAAAACTGCATATAAGGTAACAATTACAGAAGAACCTACTACATTCACTTCGACTGACTGTCCTGATTCATTTTGTGTACTGTTTCCGTCATCTATTACCCAGTTCCAAACCGTAACATTAGAAAAGGTCATGCTGTTTTCAGTTAAAACCAGAACATACGCATCTCCATCACACTCCGACTGTACGATTTCAAAATCGAGTAAAGGCAAGCTATCTGAAAAATCATAGATTGACGATTTTTCACCCTCACATCCGTTGTCATACTGAACATTTATACTTACTTCAACATTTGGGCTTGAAAGATCTACGACCACGTTGTCTCCCATGTAATTGGTCGTTACACCGTTTTCTACCACTGTCCAATTAAGCGTAGTGACTGCAGCAAGCATATTACTACTATTCGTCAATAAGATCGAATATCCATCCGATATACATTCCACGAAAGTGGCGTCAAAATCAACCTCAAATTCAATCTCATCGGCCATAAAGTTTTTTGTCAGTTCTTTTTCACACCCTGAGGCCGTTATGACCGTCAGAGAAATCGATCCTTCAGAATTCAAAACATAGTTCACATCAACCGTTTCTCCAATGGCTGAATTGGAATTAGCACCTTGAATGATATTCCATTCCCATGAAACAATTGGATCTGAAAGATTCGAATTACTTGCTGTACTAACAAGACGAATTTCATCTTCTCCATTTCCGTTACAATCCTTAACTAGGACATCAAAATCAACATCTAAATCAGAAATGACGATAGAGATCTCTCTGAACAATGTATCATTACAAGCCTCATTAGATGAAGATGCGATCAGCATTATAGTGTAATCACCCTCTGCATCGTAAGTAAAGCTCGGATTTTCTAATGTGCTATTAAATGAAGGGTCACTATTGGGATAATTAAAATTCCAAAAGTACGATGATGCACCTTCACTAAGGTTTTCTGTCTGATAAGTAGATCCATTACAAGAGGTCAAACTGCCAATAAATAATGCTGTTGGAATATCCTCAGAAAAACTAATTGTTTTAGTTTCCTCACCACTACAACCGTTGTCATATTCGATGTACAGTGATACTTCAAAATTTGTACTGCTTACAGATATTAATGGATTTTCAATTGTGTATACCGTATTGGAGCCACTTTCATTAACAGTCCATTCAATGACAGTTATGGCAGCACTTGAATTGTTAGTATTTGTCAATTGTACTTGATGAGCCTCTTCAGAACATTCAACAAGTTCAGCTACAAATTGAATACTAAATTGATAATCTTCTTTTTCAATGATCCTAGAGTATTCCTTTGAGCAGCCAGATGAAGTTGTAACGAGTAATGTAACTTCCAAATCGTAATTGCTATCTATCAAAAGAGATGGATTTTGACCAGAAACACTATTCAACTCACTTCCTTGGACAATGGTCCATTCCCAAGATTCGATTGGATCATTTGGATCTTCATTTTGGGCAGAACCGATTAAATCCATATTAATAACTCCTTCTAAATTACAATCCGATATACTGAATGTAAAACTAGGATCAAGCGTTGATTCGACGATTGAAATATTTTGATACGAGGTGTCATAACAAAGTGTATTCGCTTTTTTAACAATAAGTTCGATCAGGTAGTCCCCTTCATCTGCATATGAAAAAACAGGAATTTCATCAGTAGACTGAAAGAATGGATCTGAACTTGGATGATTAAAATTCCATAAATATTCGTCGGACTCTGTACTCGTATTGTTGATTGCCAGTTCTGTTTCTGGACAGGTTGATTCTTGAACTTCAAATGAGGAAACAGGTCCATCACCACACGCTCTAACGTTGTATTCAAAATCTCTTGTTACCTTTGATAACAACACGCCATTTCTATATTCTTCGACACAGATTCCAATTAAGTATTGACCGATGACGTTTGGTGTAGCGGTTAAGACTCCAGTGGCAGGGTCAATCTCCAAAGGAGCACCTCCCATCATATTTGAGATATCATAGCCAGCAGCCCAAGTGATTTCAGAATAATTTGGACCTGCAGGAGGTTGTGGTTTAGGATCATCGAAGCTGGCTCCATCTTTAGGGATACAAAGACTGTACACCAGCGAATCACCATCGGCATCCGTCGCCGAATGATCAAAACTTAACTCCTCATTTGCACAAATATAGATATCTCCCCATTCATTAAAAACCGGAGAATTATTGCATTCCGTTTGAGCCTCAGCATTCAATTCTATGTAATATGTGCTCCCCGCTTCAAGTGGATTAACAATATTATTTAGTGAACCATTTCTACAACATCTTTGGTATGCTAGCACATAACCACCAAAACGATACGGTAGAGTTACTGTAGTTACGTAGCTTGTTTCATGTACACAGACATCATTTCCCAGAATGGTACAGTTGGTATTTAGAACAGTATTCAGGGTATCATCCATGTTGAAAGGAATCAATAATTGACCTAAATTACCAATATTGGTAAGTAAATTTCCTTGAGAAGAAAATACCCCAATAGATGCAGGATCGTCAAATTGAGCCGCTGGATCTCCAAATTCACAATCTCTACGTATGGTCAATGTGATCTCATACTGATCATTGCCTAGACATCGATAGGTCATATCCCCCCCAACGATATGAGTTGCACTCACCGTATTCAAGGAGACGAATAAAAGGAATACAAGTAATCCAAAAATCTGATATGTTTTCATGTTTGTTTTCATGCTATCCACTATTCTGCTCATTAATTATTACTTAAATATTGAACATTTACTATTTCAACTCTTCTCTCTCTCGATGCTTCTACACTATAGATTGAATTTCTACGATCATTATAGTCATCTGAAATGCCTGATGGAGCTTCTTCCTCTCCGTAAGAAACATCTTTAATCAGAAGTCCTTCGTTGAATAAAAACTTGACTAAATTTCCATTATTAAACTTGTGAATTTCATTAACAACAGCCCTTATTCTCCGTTGACTCAATGCTTGATTATAGGAATTTGAAGCTCTCGGACTAGCGAATCCTTTAATAGCAATTTCCACAGTTTCTCCTTTCATCAGTTCTTTTTCAAGATGTACAAAAAATGAATTCAGTTTATTAAAACCTCCTTTAACATCGTCTTCAAAAAAGTATTCTAAGTTTTGATCTGATATCACTCTAGCTTCTCCAGATAGCGGCATTCCAAATTTTGTCTTAAAGTTTTCTTTTTGGGCGATGTATGGAAAATAGGTATCTGAATAGGACTTTTTGGTCGTCTTACTTCTAGAACGGCGATCAGGAATATCATTATCATAATAGAGTACTACAGGTAGATAGGTTTTAAGATCCTGCTTCAAGAGAAATAGCTCTTGAAATATTTTACCCGACTTACCATTGGTATCTATAAAGGCAACATCTTGTGAATAATCTTCTTTTGTACCTATAATCTTATATTTTTTATCGGCTTCAACAAAGAAAGCAAAGCGATTAGACAATCTATTATTTTTTAATTCATCAACCACCTCATTTGTCTCGGCATTAACTAGCTGAACGGTAGCACCTATTAAATCAGCCTTTGTCCCTTTGTCAAATGTTAGAACTTCCAATTCAACAAACTCGGTTTCTAGATATATATTTTTTAGTATTTCTTGAGATTTGTAAATACCTCTGGTATTAAATTGTATAGTATCAGAGGTATAATTTGCTTTCTCCGCTATAATTTCATAATCCCTGCCAGTAAGGAGATCGAACTCATGGCTGTTAATATCTTGGGGAGTTAACATTCTTTCTTCCCCTGTTTTCAAATCAATCAATCGAACGGTGACTCCCAAAAGTTCTTCTGATTGACTATTAAAAGTAAGCGCATTTAATGTCAGAATTATTTCTTCCATATCCGCTTTGTAAATATCAAAACAACATGCTTCTTTGCTTGATTCGATGTAAAAAGAACCAGATCTGTTGGAGGAGAAGAATGCCTCTGTCCTATCATCGTTTACCGTGTAGTAGATATCATGAAAACTACTGTTTAAAGGAACACTCATCATATCTACGGTATATTCATTATCTGCATCTTTTTCCGCAACATAAATATCAAATCCACCAAGTCCTCGATATCCTTCAGAACTAAAATATAACAATCCAGTTTCGTGATGATAAAAAGGAGTAATATCATCTTCTGCAGTGTTGATACTTTCTAAGTTTATTGGATCAGAAAAATCTCCATTATCCATGACCTTGGTATACCACACATCATTCTTGCCTTCTCCACCAGGTCGATCTGACACAAAATAAAGTACCTCTTCTTCACCCGATGGACTTTTTCCTGTAGCGGGTTGAGTGCATGTAAATGCGGTTGAATTAATATTTTCTGGAAGTTTAACTTCTGCACCAAAAGATCCATCATCCATTATATTTTTGTAATATAGATCACATCGAATATCATTGGCTGTAATAAAATGACAAATCGTATAGTATACTCTACTATCATCCGCCGTAAACGCATTGTGTGCGGTATGTAATGTTGGGTGATTAATATCTTCATCCAAAACTTCACCTAATTCAAATTCTTTGGCCTTTATCACTTTAGATACATATCGATCGGGATTATAAGGTCCATCAGGTTGATCAAATTTTAACGATGAGAAGTATAAATAATCATCTTTTTTCCGAGCACCAAACTCTGAATATGGAGTGTTTATATTTTCATCCAAATGAGTAATTTCAATGCTTTCATCAGGATTTTCGAGTAAATCAATTGCCCATCCACATGCTTTGGATTCTTTTTCAGCTTTCGCGGAATAGTACTCATCGTCTCCCTGATTTTCAGATATGTAAAAATCATAAAGCTCCTTAGCTTCCACATACTTCCCTTGCTTTTGCTTTACATCTGCCAACCAGTAAGTAGCCATTGGGTATTCCATATTACCGTCATTACTGACAACTGTTTGATATTTTTCTTCAGCCAGGGCGTAAGCATTAAAAAGTCTTGCGGCCTCAGCGGTGTTATACTTTAAGTCGAGGCGACTTTCGTCGAATTCCAATGCATTGTTGTAATAGACAAGTGCACTATAATAATCTTCGGAGATCATTGCATTTTCAGCAGCCGCTATAAAGGCTTTCATGGACTGTGCACTGGTAAAATTCCAACTCAATAAAAACGATAAGAATATAAGTGTCTTTTTCATTGTTCTCTTTTCTTAATTCTTAGAAAATTGGGCAAATTTTGAAATACTTCAATGGTTTAACATTGGTGATGATGTAACGTAAATGAACTTCTGGACCACCGTTATTATCATGTTGATTACTAAATTCCGTCATGTCGATATCATAGCTTACGCCTAGATACAAATTGGTAAATTGGACTGCAGCTGTTGGAATTAAAAACTTTGACGTTCTATAGGAGGCTCCTAAATGAAATTCAAGTTCTTTACCTCTCTTTTTATTTAAATATATTTTAGCCAAGCCTCCATAAACCAATTCTTCATAGACTCCTTGCTGTTGTGATAGAATATGTAATTGTAAATCTAATTCATCAATCAATTTCACATTTGCAACGGCATTTATGGATAATCGCATCGGTAATTTTAAATCTTCCGATTTATAGAATGATGTCTGTGGTTCGATTAGATGAAATCCAGCGATACCAACGTCTACTTTAGTTCGACTAGATTTCTGCCATCTATAGTTCAGTCCTAAACCGGATTCCATAAAACCTACTCTTTCAATATCAAAATTTTCGCCGGAAGGCAGCGTAAAATCAGGTCGATCTCCATCCCATTGTTTATCCCAGGTCAAGGTTTGAGTACTATAACCTCTCAACGAATAACCAATGATCATTCCTGCTGTGACAATATTGTTTTTGTTTAATATTCTAGAATAACTACCAGCCAGATTCAAATTGTTCAAATTAATCTTGCTCGATCCTTGACGGTCGTAGTTATAATTCAGCCCTAGGGCGAAAAAACCCTTTTCAGAATTTTTACCTAGAAACTTCTTGTCCACAGCACCGGACATGGTGAACCACGGAATCGGAACTGATCTCCATTGATCTCTTACGCTCAAATTGAAACGTAAATCACCGTTAAAAATACCCGCATTCGCTGGATTCACATTCAAAGGCGAATTGTAAAATTGCGAGTAATGAAGATCTTGTGAAAAAATGTGATTTATTCCGAAAAATAATCCGAAAAACACAAGCCCGATTTTGAAATATTGATTTTTCAACTCAGTCAATTTTTGATATTAAATAATTTCGTAATACATATTCAACTGATTTAGAATATATTGATTTCCAATCAGTTAGCCCGTATTACTTAAGCTTTAACTATGCAAAAACTGTACTACAAAATTGAATTTATGAAAGAAAGAGCATCTTACTTTTTGATATTGAAGGCTATGTTACTTACACTTTTATGACCGTTTTCATGTTCAATGAGCATTTTGCGTGCCAAGGGATTTTGAAAAACTTCATCAAGTGACAAAATGAATCCATAAGGAACTTTTTGCGCTTTCAATCTTTCTTCTATCTCCTGTTTAGAATATTGTTGAAAGAAATTTGTCAGCTTTTCATTCAACAAATCTCGGTGCCGTATTCTTTGTTCATTGGTGAGAAAGAGCTCTAGCATTTCTGGTTCAAAATTGACCCAAGAATTAAGATTTAAAAATTGTTGATCACTACCTACTGCGAGTACAAACGGTTTTTGATTTAAAGAATAAAACACATCTCCATAAGGTGCAATATTAGGATGTTTGGAACCTATTTTCTGAGGAATTACTTCTGCGATTAGGTAATTTGTAGCTTGATTAATTAAAGCAGAAATTCCAGATTGAAATAATGAAACTTCTATATGACTCCCCTCGTCAAAACGCTCGCGTTTCAACAAAGCAATCAAAGCAGCTTCTTTGATTTGATGTGAAGCCACCAAATCGATCATAGCAATTGGTATTTTAAGCGGAGGACCTTTTTCTGATCCAGTCATAAACATGAATCCCGTTTCAGCTTGCATAACGACATCAAATCCAGGTCTTTGATCTTCATTGTCATATGCAAACAATTCAATTAGAATAATTTTTTCATTCAACTTGTAGAAGTCATCGTAGGTCAAATTGAATTTCAGCTTGGTTTTGTTGAGATAATTGGAGATTACAATATCAGCACTCTTGATCAGATTCAATAATCTCTTCAAATCTTGATCATCAGAAAAGTCTAAAAAAATTGATTCTTTTCCCCAGTTTGCAGAATGATAATAGGAACTCAAGCCTTCAGGTTCTGAACTGAGTTTCCATTTTCTTGTGACATCGCCTTCAGTTCTTTTATTTTCTACTTTAATCACCTCTGCTCCTAATTCAGCAAAAAAACTACCAGCGAGAGGACCGGCAAGAACGCTGGAGAGTTCGAGAACTTTCAATTCTGAAAATATTGGTTGAGTTCTATTTCCCATAGTTAGACAGATATCCTGATTTATATTTTACTTTAGGATCAAAAGTATCATTTATCTTCGTTGAAAATTATTCTCTGACATGAAAAATATTGTTGTTTTATCAGGAGCTGGGATTAGTGCAGAAAGTGGCATTAAAACCTTTCGAGATGCAGATGGTTTATGGGAAGGTCATGATGTCATGGAAGTAGCGACACCAGAGGCTTGGCAAAGGAATCCGGCCCTTGTTCTTGATTTTTACAATCAGAGAAGAAAACAATTATTTGAGGTATCTCCCAACGATGGTCATAAAGCATTGGTTCGTTTAGAAGAAAAATTCTCTGTAAACATCATTACACAAAACGTAGATGATTTACACGAAAGAGCGGGCAGCCGTAATATTATTCACCTCCATGGAGAATTAAAAAAAGTAAGAAGTACAATTGATCCCTTATTGATTTACGATTGGGATGAAGATTTGATTCTAGGTCAAAATTGTGATAAAGGATCTCAACTCCGACCACACATTGTTTGGTTTGGTGAGGCAGTCCCAATGATAGAACCAAGTAGAGAAATTTGTCGCTTAGCCGATTTATTAATTATTGTAGGAACTTCGTTACAAGTTTACCCGGCTGCTAGTCTGATGGCTTATGCTCCCGCAAACATTCCTATGTATTATGTTGATCCTAATCCTGGAACTAGCTTTGAACTTTCAAACATGAAAAATTTAACCATTATTAGAGAAAAGGCAGGTAAAGGATTAACAGAGCTTGTAGAACAACTCTTGATTAATTAAGAATCTGGTACAAAAAAGGGTTACCTAAATGGCAACCCTTATATAATCAATTTAATTTCAATTAACCCGAGCAACTGATACATCCTTCTTCCATTGTACATACGGCTCCTTCTTCAACTTCTTGCGTTCCAGCAAATTTTGTTTGATGTTTAGAACTCAAAGTAAATTTAATTGGATCAACTGCTGCTTTAGATCTGAGGTAGTACATTCCTGTTTTTAATCCTTTCTTCCAAGCATAGAAATGCATTGAACTTAATTTTCCAAAATTCGGATTATCCACAAAAAGATTTAGGCTTTGACTTTGACATATATAAGCTCCTCGATCAGCAGCTTGATCTATTATTGTCTTTTGGCTCAATTCCCAAACTGTTTTGTATAAAGATTTCAGTTCATCAGGAATATCCATATCTTGAACAGAGCCATTATTTGCCATTAATTGCTCCTTCATTTCATCGTTCCACAGATTAAGCTTTGTAAGATCATTGAGTAAATGCTTATTGACAACAATATATTCGCCTGATAAAGTTCTTCTTGAATAAATATTTGAAGTATAAGGCTCAAAGCATTCATTGTTACCTAAAATTTGAGAGGTTGAAGCCGTTGGCATTGGTGCCAAAAGCAAACTGTTTCTCATTCCATTCTTTTTAACTTCTTTTTTCAAAGTATCCCAATCATAGCGATTAGAAGGTGTGACATCCCACATATCAAACTGTAAAATTCCCTTACTTGCTGGAGATCCTTTAAACGTCTTATATGCTCCATATTTCTTAGCTAATTCGCAAGATTCTGACACAGCGGCATAATAGATAGTCTCAAAGATATCTTTGTTCAATTGCATGGCTTCTGGACTATCGAATGCATGACGCATCATCATAAAGGCATCTGCTAATCCTTGTACACCAATCCCAATTGGACGATGACGGAAGTTAGAATTTTCCGCTTCTTTAATAGGATAATAGTTTATGTCGATGATCTTATTTAAGTTTCGAGTAATGACCCGTGTGATTTCTTCTAACTTTTCGAAATCGAATTTCTTTGAAGAAGTATCAACATATTTTGGTAGTGAGATTGATGCAAGGTTACATACCGCTACTTCGTCTTTATCTGTGTATTCAATTATTTCTGTACATAGATTACTCGACTTGATGGTACCTAGGTTTTTCTGATTTGATTTTTTATTGCATGCATCTTTGTACAAGATGTACGGAGTACCAGTTTCTATTTGTGCCTCAAGTATAGAAAACCAAAGATCTTGAGCTTTTACTGTTTTTCTAGCTCTACCTTCTTGTTCATATTTATGATATAAGGCTTCAAACTCACCTCCATAAGTTTCGTGAAGATTTGGGGCTTCATTTGGACAGAATAAAGACCATTCACCATTATCTTTCACTCGCTGCATAAATAAATCCGGAATCCACATCGCATAAAATAAGTCTCTTGCTCTCATTTCTTCTTTTCCATGATTCTTTTTAAGATCTAAGAAATCATGAATATCGGCATGCCAAGGTTCGATGTAAACCGCAAAAGCACCTTTTCTCTTCCCTCCACCTTGATCCACATATCTTGCGGTGTCATTAAACACCTTCAGCATTGGAACAATACCATTAGATGTTCCTCCAGTCCCTTTAATATAGCTTCCTTTTGCTCTTACATTATGAACGCTCAAACCAATACCTCCTGCCGATTGAGATATTTTGGCACATCGAGTTAACGTATCAAAAATTCCCGAAATACTGTCCTCTGTCATACTTAACAAAAAACATGAAGACAACTGAGGTTTAGGAGTTCCAGCATTAAACAAAGTAGGAGTAGCGTGAATAAACCACTTATCGGACATTAGATTATAAGTTTCTATTGCAGCATCTACATCAGCCCCATGTATTCCTACGGCTGCTCTCATCAGCATATGCTGAGGACGTTCAACTACTTTGCCATCCATTTTCAACAAGTAGGATCTCTCCATAGTTTTAAAACCGAAGAAATCAAAAGTAAAGTCCCTATCATAGATTATCGCTGAATCTATTCTATCAGCATTTTCTTTAATAGTCTGCATAGTTTCATCCCCTATAAGACCTGCTTTTTCTCCTGTCATTGGATCGATGTAGTTATACAAGGCAGTCATTGTCTCTGAAAAAGACTTATTGGTATTTTTGTGAAGATTTGAAACAGCAATTCTCGCCGCTAATAATGCATATTGCGGATGCTTTGCTGCCATAGCAGCTGAAGTTTCTGCTGCGAGATTATCCAATTCAGTGGTTGTTACCCCATCAAATAATCCTTGAATCACCTTTTTGGCGATTTCTAAAGGCTCAATATACTTTGAGTCTAAACCGTAACATAATTTTTTAATTCTTGCGGTGATTTTGTCGAAGCTCACCTGCTCGCGCTTGCCATTTCTTTTTATTACCTGCATATTTTTACACTTGAGGGGGTTTAAAAATGTAGTACGTCTTATCTCTTACTGTCTTCTCAGTTGGGGGATGTTCTCAGTTTTGGGAAACTTAGAAATCCTCGTCTAAGGAGAATACTTGCTTATCTGAATCAGCAAGTACTCCAGACTTTTGGTAATCACCTACTCTCTTTTCAAAGAAATTGGTTTTACCTTGTAATGAAATCAAATCCATCCAAGGAAATGGATTTTTGACATTATACACTTTTTCATTCCCTAAGGATACAAGCAATCTGTCAGCCACAAACTCAATGTATTCACACATTAGTTCTGCGTTCATTCCGATCAAGTTAACCGGAATAGACTCTGTTACAAATTCTTTCTCTATAGTAACGGCATCAGTGATAATAGTTTTAATCGTTTCTTTTGAAAGTTTATTCTCGATATGAGAATTATAAAGAAGACATGCAAAATCACAGTGCATCCCTTCGTCTCTAGAAATCAACTCGTTTGAAAATGAAAGTCCCGGCATGAGCCCTCTTTTCTTCAACCAAAAGATGGAGCAGAAAGATCCAGAAAAGAAAATACCTTCTACAGCGGCAAAAGCAATTAATCTTTCTGCGAAGCTGGCATCTTCAATCCATCGCAAAGCCCAATCTGCTTTTTTCTTTACACAAGGTAAATTCTCAATAGCATTGAATAAATAATCTTTCTCTTTATTATCTTTTATATAAGTGTCAATTAAAAGCGAATACGTCTCTGAATGGATATTTTCCATCATGATTTGAAATCCATAGAAAAACTTAGCCTCTGTATATTGTGCTTCGTTAACCATGTTTTCAGCAAGATTCTCATTTACAATACCATCACTTGCAGCAAAAAATGCTAAAACATGTTTAATGAAATGTTTCTCATTATCATTCAATTTATTTTCCCAGTCCGATAAGTCTTGATGCAAATCAATTTCTTCCGCAGTCCAAAATGATGCTTCAGCTTTCTTATAAAAAGCCCAAATATCGTCATGTTGTATGGGGAATAAAACAAACCTGTTTGGGTTCTCTCTTAAGATGGGTTCTTGCGTTGTGTTCTTGATTTCACTCATTGTCAATTGGTTAGATAGTTCAGTGGACTCATATGTGAATTTCACATATATGTCAAAAATATATTTTTAAAATCAAAGCGACTAATTTCTGTATATGTTTTTACATATAATTCTTCACTTGATGTATAAGTAATTAGTTTTTAACTATTAAAGGGATATTTAATAGAGGTTGATTTTCGTTTTGATCATCGTCTCTTCGTCTCCAATAACAACACAAATTAAATAAGAATTATTCATAATATATTCTTTAAGTTATCCACAAAATGTGGATAACTGTCATAACATATTATAAATCAGTGTAATATGATTTTTGTTAAAATTATAAATGTTTATAACTCAATCATTTCTGAAAACAGATCAATAAATTTTCAATGAAAGATTATTTATTACAGCTGTTTATTTCTTCTAAAAAACCATATTAAAAGAAACCCCAAAAGGACGGAAAATAGAATAATGTAATAAAAAGCATACCTACTTTCGATAAATGGAAGATGATTAAGATTCATCCCATAAAAACTGGCAACCAAAGTCGGAACCATCAAGATGATGGTGATAATGGTCAGTCGATGAATAAAAACATTCATATTATTAGATACAATAGATGCATATGCTTCCATGGTTCCACTAATAATGTTGGTGTAAACATTTGACATTTCCAGTGCCTGTCCATTATCAATGATAATATCCTCAAAGAGATCAAAACATTCTTGCACATCCCGCACCTCTAAAAAATTGGTACGTTTCATCTTTAATTTCAATAATTCATTAGCGCTTAAAGAATTTACGAAATAGACAAGACTTTTTTCAATTCGTAGGAGTTGCCTGAGTTCTTTGTTACGACTGGAATTATATAGTTCTTGCTCAATGAGATTTCGTTTAAGATTCAATTTCTTTAAGCATTCAAGAAAACTAAATACATTCTGTTCAAAGATCTGAAGGGCAAACCATTGTCGATGAAGAATATTCATATTCTTCACTTTGGATTCTTTGAATTTGTTCAATATCGGATTTTCTTTGGCCGAAACAGTTAATATATGATCTCCAACGAAAATTATACCGATAGGCAGGGTATAATAGATTGCTTCATTTTCCTTTGATTGTTCATTTAGTAATGGAGAATTTACCAAAATCAATTTACATTCATCTTCTTTTTCATACCTCGATCTTTCATCGATATCCAGAGAATCGGTAATAAAATCTACAGGAATTTGAAGTTCATTTGATAAATTGGCTAATTCATCAGCTTCAAATGGACTGGTAAGATCAATCCACTGCGCACTTGAAATGGAATTCACTTCCTTGACCCTCTTTCCTATTTGAGTATAGTACCGAATCATAACTGGAGGAATCCATTTTAGTCTTTTAGTGAAATAATTGCTTGGTAGGCAAACTTACGATATATTGTATAGTAGACAAATATTACGCCATACTTATGCTTAGATTCAAAGATTTCGTACCTAATCTCGTTCAGGCAGGTGGCTTTTTCCAGTCCGAACGATACGAGCCCACAGAAAACTGTCTAACCAGAATGAATAATTGGATTGATGACAATAATATTAATGTCATGAATATTGAAACGGTTGTGCTACCTAATATTTTTTCATCTAGCCCGGCAAGAACGGATGCACCGGCATTTAATCAACATTACGCAGGAGGAACAACTGGTGTAAATCGATATCATCCCGTATTTAGGGTTTGGTATAATATTTAACATCTAGTTGATTGACATAATATTCATAAATACGTCTTGCCAAGATATTTTCATGATATTCCAATTCTTGCTGCAGACAGAAATAATCTTCAATTATATCTCCTTGCTGTTCGAAATTAAAGGATAAAAGTTTGCCCCCTTTTGTCATGGTGGCATAGAGCCCTTCGACACCTCCGTAATCATACTTTTCTTCAGAATGTTGAGCTTTCAGTGCTTCATATAAATAGATCGAACCAAAATTTTGAAATTGCCAAATGTGAACACACTCATGAATCAAGATCTCATCCCGAAGTTTTCCAAAATAATTAATGGTGTTGAAAGAGACATATGCAAACTTGAACCGTTTCGGCCCAATCAGGGCTCGATCGTCTAATTTGATTCTACGTATATCTATATGATCTGCAAAAACACTTTGGATCAATTCTTTTTCACGTCGATTTACCCCTCTTGTATTCCATTTGAAAAGCATTAAAGTGAGCTCGTATACTTCTGGAAAAGCAAGGATATCTAGAACATATAAAAATAAATGTGCCAACCAATCATGCCAATACCTTGGTCTATAATTATTTTTCCATTCGGCGGAAGCCAAAAAGAATCCAGTAAAATGCTTTATAAATCGCCCTAGACGGATGGATAATTGAGAAAAGTAATAAAATCCAGTTGAAAATATTAATGACCTATCAATCAAAACGTAATACTTTGATTGGATTAATACGAGTAATTAAATATGTCGGACCGATCAGAAAAAGCAGTGTGACCAGTAAGGTCAAAATGTTAAGCAATAAAATCAACGACCAGTTCATCACAATCGGTGCAACATCTAAATAATAATTTGCTTCATCCAATTTTACAAAGCCTGTATATTTTTGAATCATACAAATACCTACCCCAATGCAAGTGCCCCAAAACAGCCCACGCGATATTATATATGCCGCTTGATATAAAAACACCTTACGAATATTCCAATTGGTACTTCCTAGAGTTTTTAGAATTCCAATCATTTTGGTTCTTTCCAAAATCAAAATGAGCAAAGCTGTAATCATATTAATTATTGAGACGATAATCATCATGATAAGAATTACTACTTCATTAATATCTTGAAGACCCAGCCATTCAAAAATATTAGGAAATTTATCTCTTATGGTCTCAGCATAGAGATTTGAGGGGACAACATTATAATAAATATACTCCGATAAAATATTCATATCGTTGATGTCCTCTACAAAAACTTCTAATCCTCCCAATTGAGATTCTTCCCAGCCATACAGTTCTTGGATGTGTCTAATGTCCCCAACCACAAACTTCTTGTCATACTCACCCAATCCAGAGTTGTAGATTCCTTTAATGACAAATCGACGTTTCAATTCCTTTCCATCTTTAATAAAATGCAGGATGAATTTGGATCCTACTTTTAGATAAAGGCGATCTGCGGTCTTTCTGGATATTAATATTTCTGAAGATGGTTTTTCGGTAATATTGTCCAAATTTAACTTCTCCCCCTCTTCTAAAAAGACTTCCATACTTTGCCAATCAAAATCAGTCCCAATGCCTTTAAATATTATTCCTTCAAAATCTTTTTTGGTTGTTATAATACCCGGTGCCATCGCAAAACCCTGAACATGACGGACACCACCATAGGTTGATTTTTGACGATATTGATCTTCAAATTCATAGCCCAAAAAGCTAATCGGACTCTGATATTCTACCATTGCAATATCTTGCAATTCTTCAAAATACTTTTGATCAACGCTCAATGGTCTTGGTTCTTTGGAGAGACTAACATTGGCATCTGTAATGTGTATGTGTCCCCAAAAACCAAATATTTTCTCAGTGATTTCTTGTTTAAATCCAGCAATAAGAGATGTAGTTATAATCATCACTGCCAGACTGATCGCAATCGAAACAATAGCAATACGCATTATAGTTTTGGTAAAGGTCTTTTCCTCTCCATAACCAACTTTCTTTGCGATGAAATGCTCTAAATTCAAGGGATAAAAAATTAATTTATTTGTGAGTTCATTTTTCTCCACTTTAAAACGGAGACACGAAAGAATTTATGACATAAGCCTATTAATAAGTAAATCGTCTTTTCTCTTTGTTCGATCGTAATATTACGGAAAATCATACTTTTGTATACCTAAAACATTTGATGAATGAATTTTATTGAAGAATTAAGATGGAGGAATATGCTGCACGACATGACTCCAGGTGCGGAAGAAGTGCTAAATAGTGGCAAACAACGGGCATATATCGGATTTGATCCTACGGCACCGTCGTTGACGATTGGGAACTACGTGCAGATCATGCTTCTGAGTTTTCTTCAACGTTCTGGTCATCAACCAATCATATTGATGGGAGGTGCGACGGGTCGAATCGGGGATCCTTCTGGAAAAGATGCTGAGAGAGAATTAAAATCTTACGAAGAATTAGATCATAATCTGAAATATCAAGTAAAACAAGCTGAAAAATTCTTAGATTTTGACGCGAAGGATAATCCAGCGATCTTGGTGAACAATCTTGATTTCTATAAAGAAATGAACGTTCTTGACTTCCTTAGAGATGTTGGTAAAACCTTGACAGTCAACTATATGACATCCAAAGATTCTGTAAAAAAGCGATTGGATACGGGACTTTCTTTTACTGAGTTCAGTTATCAATTGTTACAAGCTTATGATTTCCAATGTCTCTATGACCATCACGATTGTAAGTTTCAAATGGGTGGATCTGATCAATGGGGAAACATAACATCTGGAACAGAATTTATTCGAAGAAATAGTGGAGGGAAAGCTTATGCTGTTACCACTCCTTTGCTAACTAAAGCCGATGGAAGTAAGTTTGGAAAATCAGCAGAAGGCAATATTTGGCTTGACGCCGAATTAACTTCACCATACAAATTTTATCAATACTGGATCAATAGCGATGATGCAGATTTAGCTAAATTTTTGCGCTATTTCAGCTTTAAGTCCAAAGATGAGATTCTGTCTCTTGAAGAAGAACATAGCGAGGATCCGAGACCTTTGAAGAAAATATTTGCGGAAGAAATCACAACTCGGGTGCATTCTAAGGAGGCCTTTGAAAGTGTTCAACAAGTCTCTGAAATTTTGTTTAATAAAAAAGCGTCTCAAGAATATTTAAAAGCGATGAGTATAGATGCTTTGAAAGCCGTTTCAGGAGAAATTCCATGTATTAAAATCGATAATTCTATCTTAAACAATCACTTGAACATAGTAGACTTATTGTCCGAAAAAACGTCAATATTAAGCTCCAAAGGAGATGTTAAAAGAGCTTTGAAAAACAATGCTATTTCCATCAACAAGGAAAAATTAACTGACCCCGATTACCAAATCACTACGGAGCATTTATTGCACGGTAAATACATAATGGTTGAGAACGGAAAAAAGAACAAATTCATTTTAGAAACGATGTAATGAGTATTCGAAAAATCTTCTATCAATTACCTCCTGGATTACGTTTTTTGGCCAGAAGACTTTATCATTTACCAGAAGATTTACTACAACAATTGAGTAACAAAGATACAATTGTACCACCGAAGGGAATGATTTATACTGGAGGTGGAGACTTTGTGGCAACTGGACAAAAGTTCGCAAATTTCTTAGTGGATTTATGCGGCTTGGAGCCGAATGGTAAAGTACTCGATATAGGGAGTGGAATTGGACGAGTGGCTATTCCATTAACGAAAATCTTGAATTCTGACGGCCGATACGAGGGATTTGATGTTGTTCAAAAAGGTGTCAATTGGTGCCAAGAAAACATATCAGTCCAATACCCCAATTTTAAGTTTGCACACGTACAATTAAAAAATGATTTGTACAATAAGGATGGAAAGGATGCAAGCGATTATCGATTTGATTATGAAGATGAAAGTTTTAGTCATGTCATCCTTGTTTCAATTTTTACCCACTTTCTACCCGAAGAACTTGAACAGTATTTATTTGAGATCGAACGAGTCCTTGAAAAAGGACAATTTTGCTTGGCTACTTTCTTTATTTATAAAGATATAAAACAACTAACAAATACTTCATTTCGATTTGATTATCCTAATGAACACCATGCATTAATGGATCAAAAAGTAAAGGCTGCCAATGTAGCTTTTAGATACAGTTACCTGAAAAACATTTGTAACAAATCCGGCCTGGAGATCACTGCATTTCACAAGGGATCATGGTCTGAATCTACACCGAAGAATCACAAAGATTTTCAAGATATTCTAATTTTAAGGAAAAGTCCGATATGAACTTAGACGACATCATAACTCATCAGGGCGAAGAGCGTGAAAAATATTTTAATGCGGTCGCCCCTCCAATTATTCAATCCAGCAATTTTGTTTTTGATTCCATTCAAGATATGAGGGATGCCATCGCAAATGAAATGCATCACCATGTCTACACGCGCGGTAATAATCCTACTGTTGAAATTTTAAGAAAAAAAGTAGCTGCTTTAGAAAAAGCAGAGGATGCATTAATTGTAAGTAGTGGTGCTACAGCGATAGCTGCTGCGGTCTTATCAAATCTGGAAAAAGGAGATCATATCATTTGTGTGCAAAAACCATACAGTTGGACCTATAAACTAATCTCACAATTCTTGAATAGATTCGGCGTAAGCCATGATTTTGTAGATGGACGTTCAATCAAAAACATAAAGGAAAAAATAAAAGACAACACCAAAGTACTGTTTTTAGAGTCTCCCAATTCTCTCACCTTTGAATTACAAGATTTAGAAGCTTGTTCGCATTTGGCGAAAGCGCACAGCATCACCACAATTATTGATAATAGTCACTGCTCTCCAATTTTTCAAAATCCGATAGATTATGGTGTGGACATCGTCGTACATTCTGGAACTAAATACATTAATGGGCATAGTGATGTCGTCGTTGGAGTAATCTGTTCAAGTAAAAAGAACATTGAAAAAATATTTCATTCGGAATACATGACATTAGGAATGAATATATCTCCTCACGATGCAGCTTTAGTGATTAGAGGAATTCGCACCTTGCCAATCCGTGTAAAACAAAGTGATCAAACTGCAAAAATCTTGGTAGAGCGATTGGAATCGCATCCCAAAGTCGAAAAAGTGATATACCCCTTTTCCAAATCGTTTCCTCAATATGACTTGGCTAAAAAACAAATGAAAGGAAATGGTGGATTACTCACCTTGGCCTTAAAGGCTAGTTCAAAAGAGGAAGTTTATACATTTTGTGACTCCATCAAACGATTTTTAATCGCAGTGAGTTGGGGCGGATATGAATCCTTAATGATACCATCGATCACTTTCCACGATATGCCGAACATGGAGGACTCTCCTATCCCATGGAATTACATAAGATTTTATGTCGGCTTAGAAGACGTCGAATATCTCTGGGAAGACTTTGAGAATGCATTTAAACAAATAAATTCATACTAAATTTTAATTGCTTTGGTTATATTAGTGTATAGCCAATCCTCTAAAACTTAGCGACATGAAAATATTAAAATTCATTTTATTCTCCCTATCCACAATCTTAATTATTGGCTTAAACTCCTGTGCTAGCGGCAAAATTGAAGGACTTCAAAAGCAACTTGATGTCGCCAATTCCGAAATAGATCGTACAACCAAAAGTGTCAGTAATTATATGACGATGCTTGAAAAATGTGAACAAGAGAACCTATTACTAGAAAGTGAAATCCGAAATACCGAAAAAACATCCAAACTCAGAAAAGAACAAATTGATGATCTCAAAGCTCAAATTCTAGATTTAAAAGCGCAGCGTGATCAATATAATGAACAAGTCGAATCACTAACTGTACTATCCCAACAAGCCAACGACAATATCAAAGAAACGCTTGGACAGTTGGATGGAAAGGATAAATATCTACGCTTATTACAAGCAGCCAAAACCAAAACAGACTCTATCAATTTGGCACTGGCTGTAAATTTAAAAGGAGCACTTGCTAGAGGTATCGATGATCAAGATATTGATATTAAGGTTGACAAAACCGTCGTGATGATTAACCTCTCGGACAAAATGCTCTTTCAGAGTGGAAGTTCTTTTTTAAACCCACGTGCCAAAGATGTTTTGGGAAAGATCGCTAATATAATTGCCAATAAACCAGAACTAGAGGTCATGGTAGAGGGATATACAGACAATGTCCCGATGAACAATTCGTGTGTTGTTGACAATTGGGATTTAAGTGTTAAACGATCTGCTTCGGTTGTAAGAGTCTTGCAAAAGGAGTACGGTGTCAATCCAAATCGATTAATTGCAGCAGGGCGCGGAGAATATAATACCTTAGCGAGTAACGACACTTCAGAAGGTAGAGCCGTTAATCGGAGAACGCGCATCATCATCCTCCCAAAACTCAATGAATTTTATGATTTATTGAATCCTGAAAATGCTGCCAAGTAGAAGATTTGATATTTTTTATAGATTAGACTACATTATCCTTAATAGGTGAAAGAACACTATAAGAACTTGTTTTATATGAGCCTAATGATAGCAACAGATATTAAGATACCGACGGCAGATTAATTAATTCTGGAGAAATTTTTCATAAGTTTATCTGTTATCGTAATTTTAGTAACACACCAGTCACTAAAAGATACAAACATGGATTTAAGAAACGTCCTTATATTTCTCGTAATATTTTGTCCATTGAGTTTGTTCGCACAAGATATTTATGAATTCCCCAATTCTAATTTATTATCGCGATTGTTGAATACAGATATTGATTCTGATGGAGATGGGATTATTGATTCTAAAGCAGACTTAAACGATGATGGTATTCTCCAAGCGACGGAAGGGAATTATATCAAAGAATATGACGACTATTTCGGAAACATCACGGATTATACGGGCTTAAACCAATTAATAAACTTAAGATCAGTTTCACTTCAATCGGCATCTTTGATCAATACTACTATAGACCTAAATGATTTGATATTCTTAGAAGAGGTTTATTTGTATAAGATTCTTAATCTAAATAGATTAAACTTACAGGGCTCTGATAATCTCAAAAAACTTACCATCATAAATAGCTACGGTTTTTATGATCTTGCGTTAGGGGCAGTGGATAAGTTGGAAGAACTCAATCTAGAAGAAGTAGAGTTTGAAGAGTTTGAATTTAAGGATATGATTAGCCTGAAAAAATTGAGGTTGCATTCTTCGAAACTAAATAATCTTACTTTTTATGACCTGCCTGCTTTGGAGTTTCTTGAGTATGATAATAACTATTGCAATGCGGATCCTATTTATTGTAATCCAACGATTAACCTAGACAAATCGCCTAATTTAAAATCATTTGAGAATAGCCCACTTATAGACGGTAAAGATTTTTTAAATATCTTCAGTGAAAACACAAATCTTAATCTGACATACTTATCAACTCGTTTAATACCTCCTAATGATTTGGACTTGGCCTTATATCCCAATGTTGATACGCTTTCTTGTTGGGAAAGTTCGGAATTAGATTTAAATCAATTACAGTCATTAAAAAGCTTATCTCTAATTGACTGTACGATGGACAGTATTAATCTTTCTGAATTGGATGAGATTGATTATGTGTTTTGCCACTTTTATGCATTGAAAAAATTGGTATTACCCATTGATCACACCATGACTACCTTGCACCTAGGGCAGACAGGACTTGACGTAAATGAAATTCAGTTAAATCCATCGTTAATTCACCTTACTACGCCACGAATTTTTGCTCCTACAGTAAATCTCAGTCACCTTACAGAATTGAAATATTTGCAGATTGGAGGTTTTTCTACTGTCAATGGTTCTCTTGAAATAGTAGATTTATCAAATCAACATCAATTGGAAAGTTTTACTTGTAATAATAATAATCTCATTAGTCTCAATTTAAAAAATGGTGCGATTGAAACAGAACTTATCTTTGATGGAAATCCAAATCTCAAATATCTTTGTTTTGACGAGGAACAAAGAGAGTATATTGATTCTTTAATTCTAGCTTATGAATACACGGAAGTTGAGGACAACGCTTATTGTCCCAAAACACCATCTGAAAAATTATATACCTTACAAGGAAATATATCGATTGATTTAAATAAAGATGGAATCTGTGAAGGGGAAGAAGAAGATATATTTTATGATTATGTTAGTTTTAAAATAAAAGAAGGTATGAACACAGAGGACTACATTGTTCAGTATGATGGATCTTATAGTTTGTCCCTTCCAGACACTGCCTTTACATTGATTCCATACTTACAGAATACAAACGATCTTAAATTAAATCCGAATGAAGTCGAAATATTGTTTGAGGAATCATTGGATACCATAACGCAAAATTTTTGCACTGAGATAATTAATGATTTCAGTGACCTTAGCATTGTTATAATACCCATATCGAATCCAACTCCTGGTTTTCAAGTAGATTATAAAATTCAATTTACCAATCTAGGATTTTTACCCATTTCTGGGAATGTTACTTTAGATTTTGATGAGCTTCATACCACATTTATCTCCTCTTCACCAAATGAAACATCAATCGATGAAGGAACCATTACTTGGGACTATGAAAATTTGCAAGCATCCGAAACGCGGGAAATATTCTTCACTTTAGAATTAAATAAACCAACGGATCCAATTCCATTGAACCAAGGGGATATTCTGCCATTTTTGGCAACTATTTTCCCTTTTCAAAATGATGCTAATAGAGGGGACAACTTTTTTCAATTACAGCAAGATGTTATTAATTCCTTTGACCCCAACGACAAGATCTGCTTACAAGGAGAGTTCATAGTACCAGATATGTTAGGAGAGTACATCTACTATAGAATTAGGTTTGAAAATTTAGGAACTGCCAATGCCGTCAACATTTCGGTTGTCGACGAAATTGATACCCTAAGCCTAAACATTGAATCGTTTCAAATGGTCGAAACAAGCCATGAATGTGTCACTTCGATAAAGAGAGGTAATATTGTTGAATTCTATTTTGAAAATATTCAACTTCCATTTAATGATGAAGACAATGATGGATATATCATCTTTAGAATAAAGACCATGCCAGACCTCGTATTGGGTGATGCATTTAATAATAAAGCGGATATTTATTTTGACTTTAATTTCCCAGTCATTACAAATGAGTACACAGTGACGATTGCAGATATTGAAACAAGTGCTGTGAATGAACTCACTAATTATGATTTTTCAATCTACCCAAATCCAACAAAAGATCAATTCATCTTAAACGCTAACATATTCAACACTAAGTGGGAAATCTTTAATCAAATGGGTGAGTTGGTTCAATCAGGATCAATCTTAAGTAAAACCACTAATATTGATGTAAAACATTTAGATTCAGGCTTGTATTTTGTGAAAGTTAATCGCAAAATTTTAAAAGTATGTCGTTTATAGGAAATTAGCAAAGATCAGCGATAGACTTAAGGTTTGAGCATAGGTGGTGTGGAACAGATATCATATACGTTGTCAAGCCACAATCAATTCGCTCCATTTTGATCTCACAAATTCCAATTATCGTTCAACTTTGGAGAACCGATAAATTTAAAAAAGAACGTATTTAGACTAACTAAATTTCAAATCATTTGAATAGATTACGAAGAATTTAATAAAAACAAACCAGCCGCCAACATTAAATATCACTGCATATTTATCCCTCCTTTGTCACAGCTCCCGATTCGGCCTATCCTTGACTCCCAACCATTTACGTGAAGAAATCAGTCTATAAAAATAAACGAAGTTATAGGATGAAACACATTTTTAAAATTTTGCTATTGAGTCTTCTTTTCTTTTCTTATTGCTCGGATGAGAATCGTGATGAAGAAAATTTTAATGCCATCTATCTTAGCCCAGGGCCTTGTTGCTCCAACATTGAATTACTGGACAGCACGATGGTATATAGT
>JAHDCZ010000082.1 GCA_020629615.1 Saprospiraceae bacterium | reverse complement strand
TTTATTCATTAGATATTTTCTTAATAAGTTGTTAATAATTTAGAAAAATTAAATAGCACCCAACTATGCCCACATAATAATCGCCGCTTCCTAAAAAGAAAATCACAAAAAAAATAGCACACCTGTACAGTGCATTCCTCATTATAGAATGCAATAAAAAAGAACTCTCAAAAGAAGGAAATCTATCACATTTCTGATGATCCCTTTATTGAAATCAATACGAATAATAAAATCTTCTTCGAATCCGGATAGTCCAAAGAAAAGCTTCTAGAACCGAATTTCATAGTACGAAGATTTCGACGAATACTTGGAACATTGAGTTCAATTTACAATTACAATAGTTATAAAAAATTGAACCGCTACATACCTCACGGACTAACTAAGCAATTTTATGCCACTTCAATATCTTTTTGTATGATAACACTAAAGAAACGATAAAAGAATTCAACATGGATAAAAATATTCCACCAATTGTTGAATTGAGTAAATCGTTGTTGATTAATCCATTCCCTCGATATGATTGCAAAATTTTGGTTTGCGCGTCTATGGCTTGTTCCTCTGAAATTCCAAATAAACTTTGCCCAGCATTTAAAAGATTGTATTCCATCCAGTTTATTTTTATTTCTGGATTAATATAATTCAAGTGAATCATAAATAAAATCATTGAAAGAAAACTGCCTATGACAGCGGCTAATAATAGTCGTAGAAAACAGTCTCCAAAAAATATGTTTCCGGCATATTTTCTCTTTATTTCAATTCCTAAAAGATATAAGACAACCAGAGGAATAAGTACACCTAATACAAAATTGATGAGGTAAGGAATGCCATAATTAAACAAATAGCAATTTGCCAAATCTAATAGAATTAGAAGAGCAGCATAAATGAGACCGTATTTTAAGATGAGCTTCATTCTATTAATCTGCGGTTTTAGGAATCTTGTAAAAAGGAATAATCTTATTGATTTCTGTGAGTTGATTACTTCTTCTTCGACCCAAATATTTCCTAGTAAAATGAATATTATGTTTGCCTACGTTCAAGGAACGTGTTGGGAACATGCAAAGTAATCCTTTTTCATTTAGATTGGGATGCGTATAATAATGACAATCCAAACTATCTTTAAAAGAAACTGTATCAATAAGAAAATCGACATGACCAATCATTGAGTCCTTAATATCTAATATCTTTTGAGTCTCTAGGGAGTCCTTTTCTTTGCTCCATCTTTTTTCTTCTATCCTAATCAAGCTATCCAAAAAAACGATTGATTTTTTATTCAAAGAATCAAATTCGTTTAAATCGTCGGTATACAAGCGTCCTTTCAATATTTCATTTTTACGTTTCTTAAGTTTGATGACCACGGAATCACGTATACTCTTTTTGGCTTTTAATTTATTATCCTCAAACGATTTACTTCGAAACATGGCGAATCGAAGTCCTCGTTTTCTGTAGGGATCGATACTATCTTTCTTCATTAACAAATCTTGATCGGAAGGAAAAAAACGAAGAAATACACTAGAGTATTCCTCGCGTATAAAGAAGGATTTCAAGCTAATTTCAGGCAAAATTTTCAGTGCTTGTTTTTTATCCTTTTCCTGAAGACTGTTTAAATAGTCGGCTCTTTTATCGTCATAATAATTATCATTAATCATATATCCTGTTTCTAAAGCAATTACTTCATCCGGATAATGAGGATAATTATCATTTGTCAATAATTGATTAAATAGGATGATAAATAGAAAGTAAGGAATAGAGAAAAAGAAGAGTTTTCGAGTATATCGATGATCAATAAAATTATATAGAATAGGCCTGTAAAGAAATGAAAGCGTAACAAACGAATAAAAAATATAGATGTACAAGTACATCTTAGAAATCCATTTATTCTCTATCTTTTTAAAACCCCCAAGCGTAATAAAATCAATAAAAACGATGACCCCTAAAAGAAGAAATAAAATCGCGAAGGTCAACAAAAACGGATTTTCATCACCATTCCTGAATGCCATATTCATGGTGCCACCAAAAATAGCGAAGAAAATAATCATTGACAGGAAAAAGAGAAATAACAGAAAAGTAAAGGCAAAAAGTACACTACAAATCCTTTCCAATCTCTCGATAAAATCATCATAGCTACCGACTTTTTTCTTCAGATGCTCTGTAAACAATTCAGAATAATTCAAGTCATCATACTCAATCTCGGCAGAAATGTAGCGCAGTCCTATGGCTCCAATCCAAAGTCCCCGCAACACAACGTGAACTAATAAATTGATAAAGAATATCAGCCACCCTACTTGTAATACTGTTTCAACTAGATTTAAAACAAAATTTAACTCACCGTAATTATTGACATCGATGTAATGAGCAATAGAAGCTAACCAATCTCTTGCTTCATAAATTCCAAACAAAGCCAAACCTGATATCAGCAATTCTAACTGCCAACTTTCTTGTTGAAGCTTCTCTAACCACTCCGAGAAGAATTTTCTCTGAGTGCTGTTGTTTTGTGATTTTTCTTCTTCCATTTAGGCGCTGGAAAGATATGAATTATTACATCGACAAAAACATTTATTCGACGAAAGTCGGACAAAAAAAAACCTATTTATTGCAAGTCAAATCCTAATTTGATATCCCAAAATGGTCTTTCTTCATCATTCAAAGCATAGCTTATTGAAAATGTGAAATCTCGATTATATGGAGCAGCAAAAACACCAATCCCTTTGCTCTGCCTCCATCGATTCTCCTTGAATTGATCAAAGGAATCCCAAACAGATCCGCTATCATTAAAACCAAATATTCCAAAATCAATCGGCGCCAGTATATTATGATATGTACCTAGTTTTATTCTTGCTTCAATATTTAAAAATCCGGCGTGATCACCAACAAATCGATTTCTTTCAAAACCTCTCAAATAATTATGAGTACCCAAAATACTTCGATTATAAAATGGAAGAGACCCGTAGCTACTTATGGATCCGAAACGAGCAATTAATGTGACTGGCAAGCCTAATTTAATCGTTTCATAATGGGAAAAACTAGCATCCAATCTACCTCCGATTAAATCGGCATCCGTTAAAGTATAATATAAGCGATGGTTCACTTCCAACAAACTTCCTACATAAGTTGAAGTAACATTATCTCTAAAATCCAAGCTAAGATCAAATTCAACATCAATGGATTGAGAATTACTCAAACCTTGCAATCCTGTATATTCATTTTCCATTAAAATATTTGCTTCATCGCTACCTCTTTCAACATTGGTGTATTCGTAATTCAACAATAAACTTATTGCGCTTTTTTCGTAGAAGTCCTTGGTTAAACCGCTCTTAAATCGGTACGTGGTAAAATCGATATTGTAAAATCTTTGATCTTCAAGTTCATTTTCAATACTGGAATCATTTCCATAACCATAGAAAAAAGTATAATTATCAAAAGCATTTGAAAATTGAGTCTTTGCAAGAAAATCCCAGTCCCGCCAAAAATGTCTAAACTTATATTTGAAATCTAATCGATAGGCTTGAACTCTCGGAAAATATTTTCCCTTGACTTTATAATAATGGGCATAATCGGGCTTATTAAACCCCTGGCGAATCCTCCGTATGGTCATCACAAAACCGGGACCATTTACACCATTCGATTGGAAGGCTGGTATAGGTCTCAAACCATCAAGTTTAAAACGATGATAGTCGTATTTTGCAGCTTGAAATGGTCTTTTGATTATAGTTTCAGAGGAGGAAACTACCTCATCATTTTCATTACGGCTTTGATAAATCTGAGTCAGCTTTCGTCCATCTTTCACGAGAGAATGATCGATAATTTCATCCTTTTTAGGTCCTGGAATTATTCTGACTTTTATACTCTTTTCTACCGTGCCAGTAAGCTCGATTTTATCTTTACCTGACAAGGCGTAAATGTAAATTTCTTTGGTCTGATCATAAATATACTCTCTTGAAAATACGGATTCTTTGATTTTGCCTTTCGGCGAAAGGTGGAATACTTCTACATGAACATTTCCATTATCCAAACGATCAATTTTAAAATATTCTCGCATGTGCGATCCTACCACATCAACCTCTTTGTTTAAAATATCCATTAAACTTTTAACAACAAGTTTTAAATTATCCCTTCTGAATTTCAGTTTGGCAATGATCTCTTCCTGATGAATGGTTGTTAATTCTAAAGGTAAAACATCAAATGCAGATTCTATTACTTCATCTGTCATTTTGGATTGGACATATCGACAGGCTTCATACCAATCTTCAAGGCTCAGTTCGGCACCAAGTTTTCTATCCAAATGGCTTGCCTTATAATTTAAGTGCCAAGAATTGTTGAACAAATATTCAAAATTCGTGGCATTTGGAATCACCTTGGTCGCAATTCTAGGTATAAACCCTTCCCATCTTGAAAATACATGATCCCGGTCTCGAGGTATGGGTTTGTAAGTTTTATATTTTCCATCTTTGTACTCTGCCCATTTCCAATTATCTTCATGTCTATCCCAGTCACCCAGCAACATATCAAAAACGCGCGCCTTACCATAAGCCATTTTGTCAATTCGATGAAAATGACTTTTAAACATAGAGCGCAGCATCTGATTACTTGCTACTATTGCTGTGGCACCTCCAAAAGTTTTACCTTTTTTATTGGTTTTTGGTTTTATTTCAATCATTCCCAAGACTTCTTCAAACGTTTCTTTATATTTTCCAAGCTTCGGATGACTAGGCATAACAAACAACCTTGGGGTAGCATGTAAGATATCGGTCTGATCCAAAAGATGGGCCGCAACCAGTCCTCCATAAGGGTGTTGGGTGGAGATCAGTTGTTTAGTAATATTTCTAAAAATCGTCTGAGCAGTCAATTCGTCAAGCGCCCTTTCTGGATTTTTATTGACCGATCTAAACACGTATCGCTGTCCATCTTTGGCTTTAAATTTCAAAGAATTAGTTTGCAATCCACCACCTCTTGCGTATGGACGCATTCCTCCAAATTGGGTATCCAGATTGACAAAGGGCACCAAGATAGTGTCCGTCCATTCTTCCCTAAAATTTTCTCCCATCAAACGTTTCGTTAAATTATTGGCTTTATATTCTGGACCAGCAACAACGGACACTAATTCATCACTATGTGAAAACATATTCTGTTCATCTTTGACGGGTTCTTCTAGGCACGGATTAAGTAAACTATTACTTATTACATTTAAAGTTTCATCTTGACATGATTTCAATACTGTCATCTCTTCCTTTCCATTTCTAGTTGGATGAATCATGACCAAATTGACCTGTCCATTTTTAAATAAATCTAGTCTCGCATATCTCGGATCTCTATTGGTGTACAAAGTATTTTCATTCTTTTCTACACGTGTTGATTTTTTCGCGATGCTAGTATTGATGTAATGTACTCCCTCGTATTCCATTACTTGGTTATAAAAATCATGTCCTGAAACATATATAAGCGAATGATGATCGTGTAACAAATCCCTCATTTTTTGTATGTATTTACGATAGCGCTTATTTGATAGTTCTCGCGGGGTTCCTATATTTTTTTTGAATGAAATATTCATGGTCCCATAAAAAGGAATTAAGTGCTTCCATCCCAATTGTTTTCCATTATGAGGGCCGTTGGAATATATAGAGTGATGTGCTGCAACGATGATATTCTTTCCTTCGGCATCATCTAATATATCCTCTAATTCTTCCCAAAAATCCAGTTCGTATAATGTAGAACATTCAATATCTGGTGCTTCAGGTCGCTCATGAGGATGCATAAACCACTGAGAATTGATCGCAATAATCACTGTATTTTTATCAGGTTCAATCACATAGGGTCCAGGACATGCAAATGAAGGAATGAATGATTTTTTCATCTTCAAATCCTGCTCAATATAGCTCTCCAAATTTCTTACTTTACTTTTACCTTGCTTTCCTGAATTATCCCAATCTCTGTCACCACTCAAAAAAAATACCTCCGCTTTAGTTTTCCTTTTTATCCTTTTATAAGCTTTGAGCCTATTCTCATTTTTTGATTTTGGCTTATGCCGAATGCCATTTTCATCAGTAATATCACCTAGAAAAACGACTGTACTTTTTTGATTATTCATTTTAATATCCTCAACAAATTCTTGAACCCATTGAGGATCTTGGTTAGCGGCGTTTCCTATAAAATATAAACTACGATAAAGCTCTTGAGCCCCAAGCTGACACCCAGAACAACTGAAAAATACTATGATAAAAAAAGCTCGAAAATTTGACACTCGCCTAATCAATTATTGTATTTAAATTTAAAAATCTTTCCACTGAAACCTTTGCCCTCAGTACTAATGTAAAGAGTACTTTCCTGATCAAAACATATTCCTTCAGGTTGAGGAATTGACTTTTCATTTAAAAAGACAATTTCTTTTAATTCCTTTGAAGTTGAATAAATTACTAAAAGGCTGCCACGTGCCGAAAGAAGATAAACGTCATCGTTTTTTGGATGTAGCGCTATACCCGAAGGGGAAAAATTTAAGACCCGATTTTTTAGTCGTTTATATTTTGATTTACTCCAAGTGGGTTTCTTTTCTTTAATTTTTTCAAGCAGGTCTTTATCTCGAACCTCTAAGAAACCTTTCTTATCAAGTTTGTAATCATCCAATGAAAGTTGGTACACTATTTTACGATGTTTTGATTTTGATTTCTTGAGAGCTTGACCTTTGCATGCAAGTAATAAAGATTTGTTTTTTTCACTATATGCTAAGCCTTCAACATCATTTCGTTCGGATAGTTTCGTAGGTATTTTTATCGTCTCTTCTGTATTCATGTTGTACATATAAATTGTACCATTATTCTTAGAAACATAGACATTTTTGTCAATTACTTCAATCCCTTCAAAGTCACCGTTCTTAGAAAATCTTATATCATCAAAGATATCGCCCTTCATATTCAAAGAATAAAAATGACCTTTTTCATCATTGACCGCAAATATCTTTTGATTTAAAGGATCAAATGATAATCCAGAAATCTCACGTAAGCTTGGTTCTAGAATCAAAATTTCATTTGCTTCATCAAAATCATACTTTTGATCAGCAATTACCAAAGATTCATTCAGCGATTGAGCATCTTGCTTACATGACCAAAGAATTATAGCAAATAAAATCAGGACCCCTTTATGCATAACATCGAATTATAGATGAACTATTATTCTGAAGAACGCAAAAGAGACTATAGCAAAAATAAACCCACTTAAAAATACATTTAAAGATATTCTAATATATCGGTATTTCTTCTCTAAGGTTTGTCCCAAAAAGTATAAGTCTCGAATCATAGAACTGTACAAATAATCAGCATCATTCATCATCTGCAACATACCCCATTGGTAATCTCTCTGACCCATTTGGTGAAAATTTCCGTAGTACAACAAATTTCCTTGTTTTGACCGAATTTCTGATTCCGTAAATTTCCCATGGGTCTTATTAGGTCTTGTAGAGAGAACCGCAAAAATAATTGAAAAGGTACTTGCTAAAGTTAACATGACAATTGGGATATAAAAGACCTGATGTTCGAATCCTTGTTTTTCAACCATTCCAGAAATAACAACAGATAAAATGATAGAATTAACTGTAATCATGATGCTGGCCTTTCGATCAACCATCTCATTTAAGGTGTAATGATTTTTTGAAGTGGTTCGAAACAAGGTTTGAATTGCCCGGTCATCTCTACCCGTTAAATTCTTTAAGTTTTTCTTTAGCTTGTTTAATTCTTTGTCTGTAATATCCAACTCTTTACGCAAGGCTTTATCTGCTTGCTTGGACATTTTATCCCTTTCCTTTTTCAAGGATTCGATCTGAAGCGCAACTCTTGGTGGTAATTCATTTTGACAATACTCCGTATAGAATTTTAAATCTTCTGCAATTTTGATGATGGTTTCATACCAATTCAGCTTACTTATCGATACATTGTTTAAAAGCAGTTCTTGGTAGATCAATTTAAGATTTGTACTCTTTTTTTCATCAACGATATCAATGGTGATGGCGTCAGATACAATTTTTTCAACAAGGTGATCGGCTTTTCGAAAAAAATTAATCCCTTTTAAATGGGTTTCGATTTTAGTACGGACGTGTTCTTCTACTGGATGCTTTGAAAAAAATTTTCTAGCGTACTTCAGAGATAGTTTTTCATTATTATCTGTGATCGTCCCTTCTTCAACTTGAACTTCCAATTCTTCGAAACCGGCGCAAAAAAACCAAGCTACTATTTTGGCATAAATAAGGTCTTCGGAGGACGCATTTGATTTCGAACCGATAAATTCTATATTTTGAATCAATCGATGAGCAAAAGATAAATCATGGTAGACTATTTTATCCGAAAAATTTTTAATCCTTTCCGAGATGAAGGTTTCTACTTGTTCTAATAAGCTGTTGTTCATATAGCAATGTTATCTAGCGAGGTAAAATTAAGATAAAATACTTGCAACATTTATGGATTTAAAGCGTCATTAATTATGAGAAGACTATATAGGTGTTCTCTTTTATTCATGGAAATATGCTAAAACCGAAAATTGCAATAATATTCCTAATGCTCTTTTTGTATCAAACCACTGCAAAAGGACAAAGTTCATTTGAACAGAAAGATTCCATTGTTGTATATTTCTTTTTACTCGATGAATGCAAAATCTCTCAATACTATACCCCACAGATGATTGAGATCTACCAAATGTATCACAGTGACTTAACTCAGTTTGTAGGCATATTTCCAAACTTCGCTTCTAAAAAGAAGAACATTGAAAAATTCAGAGAAAAATATAACATTCCTTTCCCTTTAAAAACAGATTATTTCAAAAAGCAAACTAAAAAATTTGGTACCACTATATTACCTGAAGTTGTTGTCTATAATAAGTCAAAAGATATAATGCTCTACAAAGGTAGAATCGACAATGCTTACGTAAATGTGGGTAAGCGGCGGCGAGTCGTCACTAAATCAGATTTGAAAGATGTTCTGACAAAAGTGGTCAATAATCAAGCAATAGAATTTTACGAAACCACTGCTATCGGATGTTTTATTAATTTTAATGATAATTTGAATAAAAATAATAGACCATAATATGAGAAACATTATCGTTCTTCTGGCTGTGCTCCTTAGCTCATTTGTTGCGGAGGCTCAACCTACCTTTTCAAAGGATATTGCACCGATTATATATAATCAATGTACCACATGCCATAGACAAGGTGAAATCGGACCTCAATCTTTTACAAATTATGAAGAGGTAAAGAATCATGCTGCTACCATAAAATATGCGACTTCTATCCGTTTTATGCCCCCTTGGCAAGCGGACCCATCCTATTCTGAATTGCAAAATGAAAACTACTTAAGTGATGAGCAAATTCAACTAATCGCTGATTGGGTAGATGCTGGAAGTCCTCAAGGAGATCCCGCAGATGAACCACCTCTACCTGATTTCCCCGAAGGAAGTTTAATCGGAGAACCAGATTTGGTGTTAAGTTTTGCGCAATCTCATACACATATTGGAAATAATTTAGATGAGTATCGATACTTTGTTCTTCCTACTGGATTAACAGAGGAAAAGATTGTAAAAGCGATAGAGTTCAGACCAGGAAACGCTAAGATAGTCCACCATGCACTCATCTTTGAAGACTTAGAAGGTGTTGCTGCTGCAACAGATGCTACTACGCCAGAGTATGGATTTGAAGGTTTCGGTGGATTTAATGGCGGATCGGAATTAGATCTTTTATCTCAAAAACAATATCCTGGTTATGTTCCAGGACAGAAACCGATTTTCTATCCTGATGGACTGGGACAAACTTTAGGAGCTGGAGCTGATCTCGCTGTACAAGTACATTATGCACCAATTCCAAATGATGAGGTAGATTCCAGTTCAGTGAATATCTTCTTTAAAGATAATGACGAAGATGTCAGTCGTTTTGTCCAAAACAGAATTATGCTTCCTTTTAATTTGATTGGAGGGCCGAATACTTTTTTTCTTCTTCCAAATCAAGTAAAAGAGTTTCATGGAACGTATACACCAACAACGGATATTAGTTTATTAGGATTATCTCCACACATGCATCTCCTTGGTCAAGATTGGGAAATATATGTCGAACATCAGGATGGTTCTATTAGTAATTTAATCAGTATTCCGGATTGGGATTTCAATTGGCAAGGGGATTACTATTTCAAAAAATTTGTGGTTATTAAAGCTGGGGATACCGTCCATGCAAAGGCCTCATACGATAATACTTCTGAAAACCCTGACAACCCCTCCAATCCACCTCAATTTGTTACTTGGGGAGAATATACAACAGATGAAATGTACTATCTACCATTATTTTTTGTAGACTATAAAGCAGGTGACGAGAATATCATTTTTGGTGAAACGACTAGTTTAGAAGACCTTAATATCATTCAACCAGAAAACAAAATTTTTCCAATAGCTCCTAACCCTGTTAGGGGAATGATGAATGCTGGTTTTGAATTAGAGCAGGGATCTGTCATTAATATCAGTATTAGAGATATCCAAGGACGTATCGTAAGAAATATTCGGAAAAATGAGTTCTATGGTATTGGAAAACACATTATAAATATCGACTCGGATCAACTTTCAAATGGAATGTACTTGCTTCAAATCGAAGGCAAAGATTTCAGCTTAAGCGAAAAATTTGTTAAACAATAAAAAAATGAAAAGGAGGCTTCTAAAATCTTAGGAGCCTCCTTTTTTTTATCATAATTTTTCTTCTATCGACTTGATTTATCAGTTTATTAAATTAATTATTGTTAATTTTACACTAAGTAAAAAACAATTGACTTGTTTACTTGAAAACGGGACTAAAAGAAAAAATAAAAATGAAGAAAGTTGCAATAAATGGATTTGGTAGAATTGGCCGATTGACCTTTAGAAATCTATTTGAAAATCCAGATGTAGAAATTGTTGGAATCAATGATTTAACAGACAATAAAACCTTGGCACATCTTTTAAAAAATGATTCTGCCCATGGACGTTTTGATGCTGACGTTAAATATGATGATGAGTATTTATATGTTAATGATCATAAAATTAAAGCAACTTCAATTCGAAATCCGGAAGAATTACCTTGGGATGAACTTCAAGTAGATGTAGTATTAGAATGTACTGGGATATTCAGAAACAAAGAGAAAGCCTCCATGCACTTAACAGCCGGAGCACAAAAAGTAATCATTTCGGCTCCAGCCAAAGGAGAAGGAGTAGACACTATAGTTCTAGGAGTAAATTCCCAAAAAATTAACGATAATCAGACGGTATATTCAAACGCCTCATGTACAACTAATTGTTTTGCTCCTTTAGTGAAAATCATTTTGGACAATTGGGGTATTGAAAGTGGATCACTAACCACCATCCATGGTTACACCTCTGATCAAAGACTTCAAGATGCTCCTCATGCTGATTTGAGAAGAGCGAGAGCTGCAGCAGTGAATATTATTCCTACGACCACGGGCGCAGCGATAGCAACAAGCGAAGTGCTTCCAGCCATTGAAGGTAAAATAACCGCAATGGCTATGAGAGTTCCAGTTATATCTGGGTCTTTGGTTGAGTTCAATGTAAATTTAACGAAGGAAGTCTCAGTCGAAGAAGTGAATAGAACTTTCAAGTCTTCAGCTATGAACGAGTTCAAAGGAATATTAGAATATTCTGAAGAAGAATTAGTCTCTTCAGATATTTTGGGAAATAAGCATTCGTCTATATTTGATTCTAAATTAACTCAGGTCAATGGTAAACTTCTCAAAGTTGTTTCCTGGTACGATAACGAGGCTGGTTATTCAGCGAGATTAGCAGATTTGGCTACTAGAGTATAAATTCATTTTTAGGATCGTAAACTTGGTTGTACTTTTACCAAAAAAAGCTATGGAACATTTACATCTTAGTGGAAAGAAAGTCTTGTTGCGTGTTGATTTTAATGTTCCACTAAATGCTTCCAAGCAAATTACCGATGATACTCGAATTCGACGAGCTTTACCTACTATAAAATATATTTTAGATCAAGGTGCTTCTGTAATTTTAATGTCTCATTTAGGTAGACCTCAGAAAAAATTAAATGAAGACGGAAGTATCAATCGAGAAAAATTCACTCTGCAACATCTGGTTGCGCATCTTTCCAATCTTTTGGGAATTGAAGTGAAATTTTCCAATAAGACCATTGGAGGAGAAGCCAAATTGGCGGCAGATCGAATGATACCGGGTGATGTTTTAATTTTAGAAAACACAAGATTTCATAAAGAAGAAGCGGAGAGTGATCCAGAATTTTCGGCAATGCTAGCTTCTTTAGGAGATATATATATTAATGATGCTTTTGGTACAGCTCATCGTGATCATGCCTCAACCTGTGGCGTAGCGGCATTTTTCAAACCTGAAAATAAAGCATTTGGATTTTTGATGCAATCTGAAATTGATAATGCAAACCGGGTATTAAAAAGCCCGAACCGACCTTTTACCGCCATTATTGGAGGTGCCAAAGTTTCTGATAAAATTAAACTCCTGGATCGTCTAATTGAAGTAGCAAATCACATCATTATTGGTGGCGGAATGGCTTATACATTTTTCAAAGCAATGGATGGAAAAATTGGTGATTCTCTGTGCGAAAATGACTACCTCGATCTTGCTAGAGAAATTCTTCAAAAAGCAAAAAATGAAGAAGTCGAAATCCATCTTCCAATCGACTCAATAATTGCTGATCAATTTTCAAAAGATGCAAATCATCAAATTTGTGACAGTAACAACATCCCGGAAGGATGGATGGGACTAGATATTGGTCCTCAGTCCATAGAAGAATTTGATCAAATCCTCAAAAGAAGCAAAACGATCTTATGGAATGGTCCTTTAGGGGTATTTGAATTTGAAAAATTTTCTGAAGGCACAATGGCAACTGCTCACCATGTCGCAAGTGCCACGGTTGAAGGTGCCTTTTCACTGATCGGAGGTGGAGATTCTGTAGCAGCAATTAACAAAGCAGAATTGGCGGACGAAGTTAGTTACGTTTCCACTGGTGGAGGTGCTCTTCTAAGCTATATGGAAGGCAAAACACTTCCTGGAATCAAAGCAATATTAGCTTAAAATTTTTCTGAAATATTCTCCCGTAATTTTAAACCCTTCTGCCCTATTTACTTTAGGACTCCAATTTAAAATTGATT
>JAHDCZ010000081.1 GCA_020629615.1 Saprospiraceae bacterium | reverse complement strand
ATTTTGTGCTTCCTCAAAACCATAATGTATTCCCAATGCACTGTTCAGCCAATGTTGGCAAGGGTGGTGATACCGCGATCTTTTTTGGATTGTCGGGTACAGGAAAAACAACACTCTCTGCAGACCCCCAAAGAAATCTGATCGGAGATGACGAACACGGATGGTCCCCTGAATCAGTTTTTAATTTTGAAGGTGGATGTTATGCAAAAACCATTAATCTCTCCGAAGAAAAAGAACCAGATATTTTTAAGGCCATAAAACCGGGCGCCTTGTTGGAAAATATTGGATTCGATAATGATGGTTGTACACCAAATTTTGACGACGATACGATTACTCAGAATACTAGAGTTTCCTACCCCATCTATCACATCGAAAACGCACAACCTGGATCAAAGGCTACAAATCCTAAAAATATATTTTTCTTAACCTGTGATGCTTTTGGGGTATTACCTCCAATTTCGAAGTTATCAAAGGCACAAGCGATGTATTACTTCTTGTCAGGATATACCGCAAAAATTGCTGGAACAGAAGAAGGAATTGTTGAACCACAAGCTACATTCTCAGCTTGTTTTGGTGCTCCTTTCCTACCCCTCCATCCGACTAAATATGCTGACATGCTAGGAGAAAAAATGTCAGAAAATAACGTGAACGTATGGCTAATAAATACGGGCTGGACTGGAGGCGCTTATGGCACAGGAAGTAGAATCAGTCTGAAATATACTAGAGCTATGATTACGGCTGTTTTAAATGGAGACTTAAACGAATTGTTGTTTACCAAGTTAAAGCCTTTTAACTTATGTATCCCCATGAGTTGTCCAAACGTGCCAAGAGAAATATTAAACCCAAAAAACACTTGGGAAAATGGTGATGAATTCGACAAAAAAGCAGAAGCAGTAGCTGAGTTATTTCACCAAAACTTTCTTAAGTATGCCGATCAAGCTAGTGAAGAAATCAAAAATGCTTCACCATCAATAATGGCAACCGTATAACTTTGTTAAGAACTAACCTTTATATTAAAGGGGCTTTTCTAACGAAAAGCCCCTTTTTTTATCATTATACTTTTTAACCCGGTTTATGCATTAGAAAATCTATTTCGACCTGAAATGCCTGCAAAATATACCATTTCATTAAGTTTTCTCACCTCACCATAGTGGTGACTATGCCTCAGTTCCAAAACTTCATATTTTATTGGCCTTTCAAGTCTCATAACGAAGTTCTAATACATAATCCGGGTTTAAATAAAACTACTTAGAATTTAAATCCAAGAGAAACTTGGATTCCAAAATGTGTGTCTCGATCATCCAATCGTATTAAGGTGTTTTCCGTACTTAAAGAACGCAAAGAAACATCCATTAATTCGTTTGTTTGATCTCTAAAACCATACTCCGCTCGTAATCCCATGTAAAAACCCGGATTAAAATAAAAATTGGTTCCTGCTGTAATACCAGCATCAATTTTTCTGTATTTATTTCCGATTTTTTCATCATACTGGTAATAAGAACCCGCAATTCTAGGAAGACGGTTCACTGTTTCATCAATGATAAGAGCAATGGTATTGCTAAAACCAGCACCTCCTACGACATCTTTAAAATAATCGTAATCCAAAGATTGTATAAAGAAGACCTCATATACACCGGGATCATTTCGATAAGATTCATAATCCAAACTTCCTGTAGCTCTCGGTCCAATGATGAAATTAACATATCCTCCTCCAAAAAATTCAAACCGTCTAGTGGGCTTATAATGAAAAGTTATGGGTAGACTAATCGTTGCTGTTGAAACTTTTAGCTTGTATTTTGCATAGCCTTCATCATAAATAATTTTGACATTTCCGTTATCGTCCAATGTTCTTAAAATGTAGTAAGAATCTCCTTCGTACTCTGTAGACTTTCCATTTTGAACATAAAGCAATTCAGATCGTATTCCAATGTTTTCTCCCAAATTGTATTGAAAGCTTAAGCCAAAATGAAAACCATTACTAAACCCCGTTTTTTCATTGATTTCTTCTGGCCCTAATAGTGTTGAAAAGTTGTTTCCTGCGCGTATTCCGATATTGTATTCCTGGGCATTGGAATCGTTCAAAAAGAATGAAAAAATAGCGAAAAATAATACGATCCTATATCTCATAGAGGAAGTTTAAATTTTGTGCAAATATATCAAAACTAATGACCCTTGCATTGGACAAATTGAAACGAAATACCATTATATAACGCAAAAAACCTCGTTTATGTCTTACTTTTGGGAGTTTTTAAGGGCTATTTTTAAGACAGGCTCCATTAAATCGTTCAATTATTATTGTGAGTAGAAGGAATAAACTTCAAAAATTTGCGGAAGTATTTAATTTTCCCAATGTTTATCAAAGCTTTGATCTTGATAAAACCGAACTATTGGGACCCAATAGAGAGGCTTTTGAATTAAAAGGAAATTGGCATAAAATTCATTTTAAAAATGAAAATCCCATCACTCTCGAATTGGCCTGTGGTAGAGGAGAATACACCAATTTGCTCGCTTCCATGTATCCAGAAAGAAACTTTATTGGCGTAGATATCAAAGGCGCGCGAATTTGGCTGGGAGCCAAAAATGCTATTGAACAAGGATTAACAAACGCAGCCTATCTAAGAACTAAGATTGAAAGAATCAATTATTACTTTGAAAAAGGAGAAGTAGATGAAATCTGGATTACTTTTCCAGATCCTTTCTTAAAAAAAGGAAAATCAAATAGAAGATTAACCGCTAGACGTTTTTTGGAATCGTATCGGGAAATCCTTAAACCTGGGGGAATCGTGCATTTAAAAACCGATAACGACGTATTATTTGAGTTTTCTGAGGAAAGTGTAAAAGATTATGAGCACGCAGAAATCCTTTACAGCAATTGGGACATATATAGTAAACCGCTGATTTTTAAAGAGTTAGAAGGAAAAACTTATTATGAGAACATGCACCTAGCCAAAGGAATCACAATTAAATACCTTCGTTTTCAATTGAAATAAGTTTACCGAGTTTTTCTAGGAGTTTGTCGAGAATAGTGGATTTGACTCTAGCCTGCCCATAACTTGAGGGTATAATCAAACAAAAAAACTATGAATGCTCCAACTTTTCAACCCGTACTTTACCAAGCTAGAAATTTAAATAGCCAAAACGAAATAAGACATCAAATAGAAAAATCTCATGAGCTCTTCATGCATAGGAGATGTAAAAGAAAAATGGGCTTTTCTTCAGAAACAAACTTAAAGGTGGTTCTCTTTAGACTAGGAATGATTGGACTAACTGCCTTAACCATATACTGCATAAACCTATAAAACAAATCATAGTGTTATTTCGCAACTTCTATGGGCGATGGTTTCAATGAAACCATCGCTTTTTTTGTTTGGATTAAAATGGGTTGGAATATTCTGGATTAGTTAATAGCGTTTGGTCCGTCAATGTTTTCAAAAAATTGATCAAATCCGTTTTATCTTGATCTGTTAATAATAGGCCCGTATCTGTTGTAGCCAATAAGGCTAAATCCAATGATTCTGATTTTTTAATTCCATGATCATAATGATCAATCACCTCTTCTAAGCTAGTAAATCGTCCATCGTGCATGTATGGAGCTGTTAATTCAATATTTCTTAAACTTGGAACTTTAAATTTTCCTCTATCTGCTATATTTCCTGTTACCTCTTCTCGACCGATATCCGTAAATTCACCATCTAGATCAAGGCCATTGTTCATATAAAGATCATTCTCAAAATTAAATCCTCCATGACAATGAGCACAATCGGCTCCAGACAATTCAGGAAAAAAAGGATTATACTCAGTTGAAAACAAAACGCGTCCTCTTTCTTCACTTTCAGTTAATTCCAGTTCACCTCTTAAATACTGGTCATATTTGGAATCTTTAGAAACTATACTCAACATAAATTGCTCCATTGCCAGTGCCATTTTTTGCTCTGTTATATCATCTTCACCAAAAGCTCGTACAAACTGATCACGATACATAGGCTCATTAGATAGCTTAGCAATTACATTCTCTAATGTCTCATTCATTTCTAAAGGATCCTCTATCGGTTTTAAAGATTGGTCTCGCAACAAATTCGATCGACCATCCCAAAAGAACTGATTACTATGCCATGCCATATTAAAAACAGACATGGCTTGTCTCTTACCTGGAAGCATTTCAACTCCAATCGAAAACCTTGCAGTATCTGTAAAACTATGCTCTTGTCTATGGCAACCAGCACAAGATTGTGAATTACCTTTAGATAATTTCTTTTCATAAAAAAGCATTCGACCAAGCTTAACCTTCTCAATCGTCAACGCATTGTCTTCTGGTAATAGTGGATCTGGAAAGTCACCAATATCCAAAATATATGGCGTGGTGTCATGTTCGACCAAAGGTCTTTCTGGATCTTCCGTACATGCAATCCACAGCAGTATAAAACCTAATAGAACAGTAATTTTAATTTTCATTTTAATCAATTTAATCTACACTTTACTCAAAGAAAAGAGGATTGTTTAAAAATTCATGGTCTGTTAAACTTTTCAAAAAAAGAATAAGATCTTCTTTCTCATTCGCCGTAAGGCTAAAAGGATTTATCTTTTCACTTCTATTTATATGATCATGTCCTCCACTACTATAGTGATCAATAACCTCACTTAAACTTGCCAAACTTCCATCATGCATGTAAGGCCCTGTAACTTCAATATTTCTCAAAGAAGGTATTTTGAATTTTCCAATATCATTAGGATTGTTAGTCAGCCGATGACGACCAGTATCGGCATACTCATCATACAATCCATTATTTTCAAACTCATAATTTGTAAAATTAAATCCTGTGTGACAAGAGTTACAATTCAGTCTTTCACTAAAAAATAACTCCATACCTTTTTTGGCTTTCGCCGAAAAATCCTGTGCTTGAGGATTCATTCTGTATTTATCATAGGAACTGTTTCCACTAATTAAAGTGCGCTCAAAATTTGCCAAGGCTCTGGCAATCACAAAGGCGTCAAGTTCTCGATCATAAGCAGCAATACTAAGTCGTTGGTATTCAGAATCCATTTGAAGTTCAGCCGCAATATCTACGATATTATGATTGAATTCATTTTGTTCTTGAATAGGAACCAACACCTGCATTTCCAAAGAAGAAAGACCGCCTTCTCTTGTATAATATGGATGATAAGCCACATTGGCAAGAGAAGGCGCATTCCTTGTTCCAAAAGCCCCATTGGCTCCGATAGAAAAATCTACATGATCACCAAAGGCAAGTTCTTGTTGATGGCATGATCCACAACTCACACTGTTATCAATGGATAAGCTAGTGTCAAAAAATAATTTTTTTCCTAACGCCCATCTTTCTAAAGAAAATTCATTTTCCTCAGGATAAATGATCTCTGGAAATCCATTTGGCAATTGACCTAAGTCATCATGAATAGAGTGTTGTATTGTTTCTTCTTGACATGAAGAAAGAATAACCCCAAAAATTATGGCCAAAAAAGGTATGTAGATTTTAAGTTTCACTATTGAACAATAACTCTCTTTGTCGCTTGATTACCATTCTCATCCATGATGCTTAACAAATAGATTCCTTTATCGGCTATTTGTATTTGTGTAGTTGCACTCATCGTTTTAGTTTCTAAAATCACTTTTCCCGATAAATCATAAAGTTGGATATGATGCGTCTCTCCTTGATCATCCAAAGAAATATTTACAAGACCATTGTTTGAAGGATTTGGAGCTATTGAAAATTCTAAACTATTATTCACATCAAATAATCCCGTAGATGTCCCTGCGCTAAAAACATAATCTCTGAAATTTTTGATGCATTCCTCTGATTCGAGGGTACCATGACTTATGACACCACTAGCTATTCCCAAGCCTTTTAATCCCTCATTGTAATCTGCATTAATATAAAGATTGATGGCATCATCAGAATTTTCTCCAGTTAAATCTACAGTTGTTTCAAAATAATTATTATCGCCCAAGCAATGCAATTCAAAATTACTGTTGAAGCTAGTTCCAGCATTTCCTTCCATCGCAATGAATCGATATCCACCTGCCCAACCCCAATGCATTGAAGGTGATTTTGGTGCTAAGGGGTGATCTGATGGCCACAATGTTGGATCATTATGATTCACGGATTCTTCAACACCTATGTGGAATGAAATAGATTCAACATCGGTTAAATCAAAAGAACCCAAATCAAAGGTACTTTGATTATCCGCATTGACTAAAATCCAGTAGTCTTCCACTGCGGTAATCTGTCCACCATCGTGCGTTAAAGATATTTGAGAAATGTAATATTCCAAACGATCAACTTTATATCGATCTCCTAAGTCATTCTCTCCAACCGTTTCAAAATCAAATGTTTCCGTTCCTAAATTATGGTTGATGTTTAGAAAAACGTTTTTCTGAGCTTGCATGGCCCAGCATGTCGTCAACATGATCATTAAAGTAAGTATCTGTTTCATATTTAAAGATTTTAAAATTTAATTATAGGAATATCTGTTAATAATTTTCGATTTGTAATTCAATATATACAAGGTGTCTCTGTGAATGGTCGCATCCACAGGATTTGATAATTCTAGGATCTCTTGCTTCAATTTTCCGAGAGTATCCAAAACCAATACTCGATCATTTTCGAAATCTGTTATAAAAAGTTCTTCATTGTTTTTATAAATTCCTGTAGCCGCATTCATTCCTAAATCTTGCCCAAACATCCGAATGAAGTTACCTTCTTTATCCAAAACTTGAACTCTGTTATTGTAGGCATCTGCTACAATAATTTCCTTCTCCGTGATTTGAATATCTGTGGGATAATAAAACTCTCCATTTCCCTTTCCTTCTTTTCCAATACTCAACCATGTTGATCCATTATAAAAAAGTATGCGGTGATTATAAAAATCAGCAACGGCTCTTTCAGATTGATAAGCTGCTACACTCGCTGGAGCGTCTAAATCATAACCAAACTTTAAAGTGTCCAGTCGACCGTATCCCCAGCGCAACATTTGATCCGAACCAAATTCTGGTATTAACAAACCATTTTGAATCGCACAAATATGCATCGGTCTCTGGATGTTAGGAATTTCATCTTGAATCTTTCCTTGACCATCCAATAGCACTAACCTATTGTTATCACTATCGGATATCCACATCTTGTCTTCCAAAAAACTGATTCCCAAAGGACTAATACCGTCCAATTCAATCGAATTCTCTAGCTTCCATGATTGAACATCTGGCTTACAAGAAATGACGACGACTACAAAAAGTAGTAATGATATTCTAATTTTCATCTCTTTCATAGTGGCAACATCCAGGTAGTTTTTCGTAAATGCCATCATTGGCTTTTGTTTCATCAGTATCGTGACCTACTGTTGAAATTGCTTTTTTGACTTCTAATATTGATAGATCGCCAACGATAGTTAGTTTTAGAACCTTTGATTTTTTATTCCATTCAGCATTACTTACTCCTTGAATGCTGTTGGCTGCTTTTTCAATTCTTGCTTTACACATTCCACAATTTCCAGAGACTTTAAATTCGTATTCCTTCTTTTCTCCTACTAATTCTTCTTTGGATGGGGCTTTGTTTTCTTCTATACTACCATCAGCGCGAACAATTTTAGTACTTACTGCAGTATAACCTGCGGCATCAACTTGGCTTTCTACTTGTTCTATTGTAAGAGGATTTTCTGATGGATATGTAAATGTAAAAACACCTGTTTCCATTTCTATATTCACATCATCAATGTCCTCAAATTCTTTAAATTTTTTCTCAAGACCATAGGCACAAAACGGACATCCCAGCCCATCTACTTTGATTGTATAATTGTCTTTGGCTTGACCATTCGCCGAAAGGCTAAACAGCATAAAACCTACTAGTATTAAAAATATATTTTTCATAATTGTACTTTAATTAAATAACAAAACGAGTCCCAAAAATCAAGCTGAATTTTCGCTTTTCGATTTCTGGAAGCTCCTGAATTAATGGAAATTGCACCGATGCTTCAATGGTCACCCTTCCTTTGGCATATTGAATTCCTTGTGCATACAACATATAATAATCATCCAAAGTCACAAACCATCCACTTTGATATTCAAAGTACAAATTGATTTGATCCACTGGATAGCTTGGTTTTTTGAGAGGTAATCCAAAACCTAACTTGTATCGCAGTTCATCATGTTGACTACCCTCTATATAGTTAAATCCCAACTCATTGGAAACTCCATATTTAATGCTTTCATATCCCAGGACCAGACCATTAAATGATTGAAACTTTCCTTGAATAATACCGGGTAGATTTAAGTTTTCGCCCGTAGGAATTGTGTTGAAGGATTTGGCCACAAACCTCAAGGTTTTACCCATGCCGTCACGTCTCCAAAATTGATATTTTCCGAGTAGTTGAATGTCTCCTAGACTAAAATTCTGTCCGTTTGATTTATTATTTTCATCAAAAGAATCAGACCATATTAGGGGAACATGTAAACCTATAAGAGTACTACTCGTAGGCAAATAATGAATCATGAAGGGAGCATGTAAATAATCACCATATTCTAAAACTCTATATTCAGATAAAGTTTTTAAAACGATTCTTTTTGCCCCTAACATAATGGGCTTATCTCCAGTAATCGGAGGTCCTTGAGCCTGCAAGTTGTCGATTATGCAGAATAACAAAAGCGTGATTAGGCTCTTAAGAAATGGTTTCATTTTTTTGAATTTGTTCACAAATAAGTATATGCGAATAAGGGTGACGACTTACATCACCTAATAAACAAATTCAATGTCTAACAAAGGAAAGATTGATACAAAATATGCCTAGAGCAAATATTCGGAGGTGGCCTATAGATTTCTAGATCACCTTTAGATAAAACTATTTTGGACTGATTAAAAATTATATTTCGTTCTAAGACAAAATCTAGATCAATTGGACTTTCGTCCAATGCATCTATTGCCGAAGGAACGAAATCAACATCCATTTGTAAAATGAAATGCTCATTATTACAACAATCATCTTTAGCTAATGCTGAGTTGGATTCATGATTCTTCTTTTGATGACAAGCCTTTTTGCTATTCTTACAATGACTTTCTTTCTCGTGACAATTGGCCGCTTTGCCTATAAGGCTTACTCCCTTCAATTGATTATTACAAAAGTGCATATCAATGCTCAAGCCTGCCGTACTTAGAAACACTAAGAACGCCATACTAAGTGCGAAGCATCTATATAACTTTGAAATATACATTAACTAAAGATAATAGATTTCAATAAGATTTGCAAGCAATTACTAATCCTCCTGAAAATGTTTCCAACCCTGAGCTTCTAAAGGAAGTATCTTTCCGCCTGTTGTATGCAACTTGATCCCATCGGATTTATCAACGATTTCACCAATAATAAAAACATTGGGCATGAAACGCACCTTTTCTAAATCCTCTTCTTTAATACAAAACAACAATTCATAATCTTCTCCGCCATGCAGTGCGGCCGTAATTGGATTCATATTAAAGGCTAGAGCTTTTACTTCAGAATCTGGATGAATCGGAACTTTCCCTTCTTCCAAAATTGCACCTACATTGGATTGTGTACAAATATGAAATAGATCAGAAGCCAATCCATCAGAAACATCAATCATCGCAGTGGGCACCAAGTTGTTTTTTTGAAAGTATTCAATGGCCTCAAGACGAGCCTCTGGTTTTAATTGTCGTCCAATTAAATAATCTTGATCTTCCAAATCTGGTTGGACTCCTGGGTTTTCCAAATAAATCTGTTTTTCTCTTTCCAAAATTTGAAGCCCAAGATAGGCGGCACCGAGATCACCAGTAACACAGAGGATATCACCAGGAGAAGCACCACTTCTTAAGGCGATTTTATCTTTGTCCACTTGACCTATCGCTGTAATACTCAGAGTCAGACCCGAAGGAGAGGATGTTGTATCCCCACCAACAAGATCTACATTATACATTTTACATGCGCGGTGAATACCTTCGTACAATTCTTCGATGGCTTCAACAGAGTATCGATTAGAAAGCGCCATTGAAACCGTAACCTGTTTTGGAGTGGCATTCATGGCAAAGATGTCAGATAGATTAACCACGATAGATTTGTAGCCAAGATGTTTTAAAGGCATATACATCATATCAAAATGAATCCCTTCGACGAGCAAGTCAGTGCTAACCACGGTGTATTGCTCTCCAAAATCCATGACAGCGGCATCATCTCCTACCCCTTTAATCGAAGATTTATTATGAAGTACGACATCCTTGGTAATGTGATCTATTAATCCAAATTCACCCAATTCGTTAAGATCCGTACGTTGTTTTCCTGGTTCTGACATTTTAAAAATTTATAAGGCAAAGGTAATTAGATAAAAATCCATTTCTACTGAAGACTAAGACAAAAATCGAGTTGACTTTCGAATTGAATAATCTCAGTTTATACATAATCTCCAGGACCTTCATTGGAAGTTAAATCGGGTCCTAGGTCATAAGATTTTCTCGCATAAAGCCCTACCAAGGCCCCAAAAACAAATCCTCCTATATGTGCCCACCAAGCGACACCACCACCATCACTTCCTCCCGTAAAGGCACCCATCCCAGGAATGAGCTGTTGTAAAAACCAAATCCCAAGAAAAACCATAGCTGGCAATTTGAAGCTTCTGAAAATGACCAAAATTAGAATCTTGATTTTCGATTTTGGAAACATGACGAGATAGGCTCCAAGAATCGCAGAAATAGCACCACTCGCTCCTAAAGAGGGAGTGAATCGAGCACAAGCTTGCATTTGTGCACCTAAGTTACAGGGATTGATGTCATGACATGGTGTACAACAAGAAATAGCATCTCCTCCTTGGCTTAGATAGATATGAGCCAAGGAACCGGCGAGACCACCCAGTAGATAAAATGCTAGAAAATTAAAATTGCCGATGACTTGCTCGATATTATCTGCAAATACCCATAGAAACATCATATTTCCGATCAAATGCATCCAACCACCATGCATAAACATACTTGTCAACAAAGTGAGGTAAGCGTTTCCATTCAATATATTATCTGGAATGGCTGCAAATTCACAAATAAGTTGCCCAGGTGTTGCGACCTGAAGTAAAAAGATAAGGATGTTGAGGACTATAAATCCGTATGAAAAAAGAGGTTTACTTCCTCCAATGATCTGATCGTCACCTATTGGTATAAACACGGCATTAATTTTGTTTAAAACTAATAAAAAATACGAGGAGGAAGCAAAAAATAGTTTTGGAGAAAAAATTGAAAAAACTATATTTGCATCCGCTTCTCGGATAGCATTTATTGAAGAATAAATTTCCAAGAACGAAAAATCAAAAATGGCGTGGTAGCTCAGCTGGTTAGAGCGCAGCATTCATAATGCTGAGGTCGAAAGTTCAAGTCTTTCTCACGCTACTAAAGGCATCATCTTTTTTAGATGGTGCCTTTTTTGTCTGAATAACTTAGTCTAATCTTGGGCGACCGTACGGGAGGTCGAATGTTCATCTCTTTCTCACGCTACTAAAGGCATTATATTTTTATAAAGATGGCAATCATATTATTTCACTTTCAAATTAATTGAATTACAAAAAGGAAATTTTTGATATTAATTAGAAAACGGTTTATGTATTTCTATACTCTTTACAGCCTAAAAGATAAAAGACTATACAAAGGTGTTACTTCAGATTTAGGAAATAGATTTATTCGTCACAACTCTGGTGGGGTAAAATCGACCAAAAACAGAAGACCTTTAATCTTAGTATATTCCGAATTTGTAGACCCCAAAGTAGCTTATAAAAAGGAAACATATTATAAATCCTTGAGAGGTGGTGTAGAATTAAAACAAAAATTAGAAAAAGAACTTAGACTTTTAAATAAGACAGAATAGCGCCCGTACGGGAGGTCGAAAGTTCAAGTCTTTCTCACGCTACAAAAGGCAACATCTTTTTTAGGATGGTGCCTTTTTTGTCTGAATAACTAAGTCTAATCTTGGGCGACCGTATGGGAGGTCGAATGTTCATCTCTTTCTCACGCTACTAAAGGCATTATATTTTTATAAAGATGGCAATCATATTATTTCACTTTCAAATTAATTGAATTACAAAAAGGAAATTTTTGATATTAATTAGAAAACGGTTTATGTATTTCTATACTCTTTACAGCCTAAAAGATAAAAGACTATACAAAGGTGTTACTTCAGATTTAGGAAATAGATTTATTCGTCACAACTCTGGTGGGGTAAAATCGACCAAAAACAGAAGACCTTTAATCTTAGTATATTCCGAATTTGTAGACCCCAAAGTAGCTTATAAAAAGGAAACATATTATAAATCCTTGAGAGGTGGTGTAGAATTAAAACAAAAATTAGAAAAAGAACTTAGACTTTTAAATAAGACAGAATAGCGCCCGTACGGGAGGTCGAAAGTTCAAGTCTTTCTCACGCTACTTTCAGAAGTCCCTTACTCATTGAGTTTGGGGCTTCTATATTTTTAAAGCGTGGATCATTTTTATACTCTTTTTCTCAGAGTGACAAACATTTCAATCTTACTCCTAATTAAAAGAGGAGGTTCAATTCAAGAAATTTAATGACTCAGGCACAATTGATTGCTTTCTAATTACACTTTCGTTTTTAGCAAAAATGAACTGAAGCTTAATTGAATTTTTCCTGCAGATTCCTTATCAAGTTATTCTTAGAGTTTAATTCTGTAATAAGTAGTGCAAACTTTACAGAATCGATAGTAATCGTATCATTCGTGTCTTCGAAGTTTATTCCTTTATCCTATATTTTTTTGGATATTTTTCAACGAGGCAATCTGGATATTGATTGATATAATAATCATTACCACCTAATTGCAATTTTGACCAAGAGTTTTTTTCACGTTTAAACTTATATCTCCATAATTTATCTTTAGCAATTGAACTTTCTTCAAATAAATGAGGGTGAAGCCCTCCGTTTTCTAAAGAAGTTTTATTGGATAAGCTCGTTTCCTTTATAAAAGTTACATAGAAAATTTCATATTCTTTTTTTAAAGAGTCCACTAAGCCACAATAATACTCATCTATTATAGTCTCAGTAATTTCAGATTTGTGATAATTACTAACTAAATAATAAAATTCGCCGATACTTCCACAGGTAATTGGATTGGTTCTTTCACGAGTAATGTTTTCAATTTGTTCGAAATATAATTCTTCATTACTATTACATGAATAGTACAACAACATTAAAA
>JAHDCZ010000080.1 GCA_020629615.1 Saprospiraceae bacterium | reverse complement strand
AAGATTAAAATCTATTTCAACGACCACGTTAATTTGGTCCAAAGTGATTTTGAAAAACTTAAAGCATTAGTCTAACATGAAACTAAAAAGCATAATTGTTGATGACGAAATCATGGCAAGAACATCACTGCAACGCTTATGTTCTAAACGTGAAGAATTGGATCTACTCGCTGTTTGTGAAAATGCGGAAGAGGCATTGGAAAAACTTAAAGAAAACGAAATCGATCTAATTTTTCTTGATATTGAGATGCCCGGTCTTTCTGGACTCGAATTATTAGAACAAATAGATGTTATGCCACAGGTTATTTTCACGACTTCTAAGAAAGAATATGCCTACGAAGCTTATGAATATGAAATAACAGATTTTTTAAAAAAACCGATTCTTCAACCTCGCTTCAACAAGGCGGTAGAAAAGGCGGTGATTAGAGCGGAGCAATTAGATGCAGTGGCCTTAAGTAGTTTAGCGAATGAAATCTACGTCAAGACAGACGGCCGATACGTACGAATTCCTTATAACGACATCTTGTATTTTGAAAATGTCGGGGACTATGTCAATGTGTGTAGTCGATTCGGTAATTTTATTATACATGGCGCCTTAAAATCGGTTGATTCAAGATTGAGTCACCCGAGGTTAATAAAAGTACATCGATCTTTCATAGTTAATTTGGATCACATAAAAGATATAGAGGATAACACGCTGGTTATCGAGAAAAAAGTCATTCCGATAAGTAGAGCTTATAAGCCTATTTTGATGAAGAGTATTAATATACTCTAAAGTAATTACCAAAAACAGAAAGAAATTTACCAAAAACAGAAAAGATCAGTTTCTTAAAATCCTATCCCCTAACATTACATCGTAAATGAAAGAGATAAAATTAGCATTGTATTCATAGCTATTTTATTCTAAAAAAGGAATAGGAAGATGACGTCGTTTAGTCCGATGGTTTACAAAAAATTTAATCAAGCAATCTAAGCCTGGAAGCGAAACCATTTTCCTTTACAATCATATATGGTGAGAGATTTTTGGACTCTTCGAATTAGAATTAAGAAACTTTTCCTTGCTACCCCAAATCATTAATTCCAATTTAATTCATGATTCAAAGGTCCACAAATCCTCTCCATTGACATTGCAGTTGTAGCAAACTCATATACCGCGATGCTTTGTATTTAAAACAATTGAAAATTTGATCACCTGAAAAATAAATATTATAAAATAAATTAGTTTTTCATTCAAGCGTCATAATCTCAATGGAGATATGGCGCTTTTTTCTTCTAGAATCCTACCCGAGATTTTATCCCTATTCTATTGAATGTAAATCCCGAAACAGTAGATTGGGCAGCATTACTAAAATTGTAATATGCCAATAAGTCAAAACGCTTTGAAAAACGATAGCCAAACTCTATATCTAATCGCTGCGTACTTTGATTGTTTTGTACTTCAATTTTTTGAGTTCCAAATACCAAATTTAGATGATACAATATTTTTGCTCGTTGATCAAACAAATTAAGAACCTGTATAAAAGCTTCAGTATTTCGATAAATATCTGGACTAAAATATAAATCCCCACGATTAAAATCGTAGCCCATTTGACTATAATTAACTCCAACTTTTATGGAAGGTGACTCCCTTAAAGTAAAGTACAAAGAACCAAAAAATAAATTTCTAAAATTGGTATCACTTTGACTTGTCAACATGTACTGACCATAAAATCCTAGTCCAATATCTGTAATGAAATTGTAATTCATCCCATAGTGATTCATCGCAATATTGTTGGCAATTAAATCAACAGAATAAGAATGCATTTCTCTTCTGTAAAAAAAATCCAAAGTATTAATACGATTAAACCTCGATGTTAAAGAGATTTCACCAATCACATTACTAACATCTGATTCAGGATTGGGAGAAGCAAATGACCAACCTAAATTCGCATCCCATTTAAAAAAACGAGTTAAGTTATGTTCTGTTCCAAAAACGAGCTGAGTTAAATAACTCGATTTTGCGAGTATGGGAGAATATGCCCGTTGATAACTTATTTTGGAATACGGTCTAAAATTTTTGATCATGTGCAGAAATAATTTTCCATCCGCTAGACTAGTTTCATTACTTCCATTGTCCGACGAGCTATAAAGATTGAATTGCCCATAAGCCTGGCGGCTATTTTGCACATTCCTAATTGCTCTTACGACATCCAAATTTCCTGGAGACGTTTCTTTGGCGTCATAAGCGTATTGCAGGGCTTGGTGGCTAAATCCTTGAGCATTTAAAACTTCTGCTAAGCCTAGTAAAACTTTATAATCGTCTTCGTTCACTTTAATCATTTCGGCGTATGCCCTTCTTCCCTCTTCAAAATTTCCGCGCCACACACTTCTTCTTGCATTAGCCAGTTGCAATTCCTTGATATTCCCAAAGCGTTTTTGTAATCTGATCAGTTCCTGTGCATTTTCGTCCCATTCTTTATTGAATGCAAGTGCATCCAACTTTGCTATACCAATACGCACCTCTTGGTCTTCAGCCTTTATCTTCTTACCAAAGCTTTCTGCCTGCTTGGCATATCTTAAGGCTTCTTTTTTCCGATTTAATAGAATAGATGTGTAAGAGAGACCAAGATACCCTTCTAGAGTATCAATTCCATCGGTCAATAAAGACCGATAATAATCCTTAGCATTGATTGGTCTATTTTCCATGAGGTATAAGACCGCTAAGTTCAATCTGATCTCGCGATCATTGGGATATTCTTCATCAAGTTCTTTCAAAATAGTTTCTGAAGTCTTGTACAACCCATCGGTCCTCAAACTATCCGCGAAGGCCATATAAATGTATTTCTTTGAAACAAGTGCTTCCTCATTATTTGGATCAATTCGAATAGCTCTATCGATATAATCCTTCGATAATCGGAACGAGTTTTGAGCAGAAAGGGCATTGGCATATCCTAAATTGGCAACATAGTTATTTGGGTCCAACCTCAATAATTCGGAATATTTTTGAAGTGCTTTTTCAGTTTGTTTCTGCCACATATAACATTCAGCAAGATTCAAACCGATCTCATAATCTTGCGGATATTTCCGGTCAAGCCGAATGAAAATATCCTCTGCCAATTCAGTTTTCCCTTGTAATCCTAAGGCACGTGCATAGCAAATATTGGCTGTACGATTATCAGGTTCATTGGAAAGGTAGTTCTTAAAAAATAATTCTGCTTTTCCCCATTCACCATTTTCGAGAAAATCAAATCCCTTTTGCATTTCATTCTGAGCATTCGCAACAGCGCAAAAATGAAATAACAAACAGAATACTAAAATCCTAAGATTTACTCGTTGATAATTCATAGAAAACATCATTTCACAAATCTTCACTAGAATCTATCTCAACAAAATGTTTCTTTTCTTCATGAAGGTTTTTGCTTAATGTCTTAAAATTACATTTCACAGTAAAACATTCCTAATTAAAGAGATTTTTTCACGTCAATAATTCTTAAACTAAAAAAGACAATGTTCATAAAGTAGATCTATTAACAAGACCTCTTGAAATGATAAACTGTAATTAATTGGCATCAATAAGTTGCCCTAAACCTGAAATCGTTTGAGCAATGTTTGGCATACCTTTATAAGAGACATCCCCGGTTCCGGTAATCGTCACATCCAATGAATTTATCGCAGTCAATTCGGCATCCCCTACTCCAGAAGCAGAAACTACACAGTTGTCCGATTTAATCTCAAAACCTTCAAATTCTCCAATTCCTCTGATTTTTAAATCTAGATTTTGGATTGCAATTTCGGAATTTGCAATTAAATCTCCCGTACCACGTAATTCAACCGTCATGTTTTCCAAACCATCAAAATCGTTTAATATGACATCACCCAACCCAGCGATCACAATATTCAAATCTGATTGACCCTCGAAATCCTGAATCAAACAATCCCCCGTAGCGGCTAATTCTATTTCACTTAATACTGGCATGGTGATATCCACTTGAAGTTCATGATCGTCATAACAATCTTCTTGTAGTTCAATTATCCAAATATCATCGACTACATCAGTTTTTAATCTTGCAATAATATTATGTTGCCCAGTCACTTCAACTTTCTGAACAGCACCTTGCCGAATCGTTACATCATCAAAGATGTCTATTTTTACACCTTTAAAATCGGCAATGTTTAAGGACTTTGTTATAACTGATCCTTGACCTTCTATACAGTCATGATCAATTGAAATATCTACACAAGACAAAACAGTCAAACTCAAACACAGTAAAAAATATGCTTTTAGATTTTTACAATTCATTTTATTTTGTTTTAATTTAAAAATATGTATTTACACTTCGATTATTTATCTGATTTGGAATGCACTATTCAAGTACCTCTTCAACTTGACTCCCTCCGGACATAATAAAGTAACCTACAGCACCATTATTGAAATTAGACCTTACGTTTGCAGGAGGTGCATCAAATGGAGAACCTCTGAATATTTCACTTTCGATATCCATTAAATAATTATTTGACTCTAGGCCAATTGAAAAAAGTTCAAACACTACAGTATCTCCTGGATTAAACAATCGATTTTCATCTTCAGATACAACGATATCTTCAAAGTATTCTCCATCCACGAAGTCATCATTGGCAAAACCACCGTTCCTTAAGGATTCCCCATCTGTACTTCCTTTAAGATAATTAATGGCGTAATAGGCATCTCCTTCACCAGGTGTTTCTTGGAAAGAAAATAAGGCGAGATATTTCATGCTATCGACATAATCACCTTCTGTATATTGTAAAAAATCAGGGTTTTCGATTTGAGGACAAGATCGCATTCGGGAAGAAGCGCTATACGTCACATCATCTATTCTCACATCCAACGAATAGCTTTGATCATAAACTGGCACCCAATCTTCTGGTAAAAAGTAAACCCCTGGCTGTCGCTCTATTAAAGTATAGGTTTGACTTCCGTCATCCAATAAACAAATTGCGTTAGAAATTTTTTCTTGTTGCTCATTTCCTAAGTAATTTGCAGATTTTCTAACCGTAATAAATTGGTCTTCATCAAGATCATTAATCCAAGCTACAATTGCAATTTTGGAATTGCCTTCATTTAAATCAAGCTCTATCCTTTCTTGAAAGCAACTGGATAAAAACAAGATTGCAGAGAAGTATATTAAAATATTTTTCATAAGGGTTGATTTTAGAATTTACAATTAAAGGTTAACGATGGTACAATTGAGAAAATTGATTGCTTTTCGGCATAATTGTTCCCAGAAGTACCTTCTTCTTGTTTAAAATTTATTTGAAATGCATTCTTTCGATTATAGACATTGTAAATCCCTAAGACCCACTCAGTTTGAAATCTTTTATTCTGCTTTCCCTTTCTTGTAATTGAAATATCGAGACGATGATAATCTGGTAAACGAGCGGCATTCCGATCGGAATAAATAGGAACATTGATACCTTCAAATTCGTAATATCCTGTTGGAAAAGTCACTGCACTTCCTGTCGAATAAACAAAGCTTGATCCAATCGACCAACGATCTGTTATTGAGTATGCTGCAACGATAGACAAATCATTTGGTTTATCGTATTTGGCATTATACCAATTTCCTTCATTGATACTTTCTATTTTCTTTTCTGCTTTGGACAACGTATAACTTACCCAACCAGTCAAGTCACCTTTGGATTTTTTGAACATCAATTCTAGGCCGTAAGCTCTTCCTTCACCAACTCTTAATTCTCCTTCCAAATTATCATTGAGTAATAAACTTGCATGATCTTTAAAATCGATGGCATTCGTAAATTTTTTGAAATAGACTTCCGTCGAAAGTTCGTACATGTTTTCATTTATGTTTTTAAAATAACCGAGAGCGATTTGATCCGCTAGTTGAGGTTTTACATAAGGTGAACTAGAAAACCAAATATCAAAAGGAGTTGAGCTATTGCCATTGGAAGCCAACTGAATATATTGAGTGGTTCTATTGTAACTTGCCTTTATTGAACTCGATTCATTCAATCTGTATCTCAACCCAAGTCGAGGTTCAAAATTCCAATAGGTATTGTAAATACCTCCAGTATATTTTAGGGTATCAACAACTTCAAAATCTTGATTAAAAGAATAAGTTTCTTGCGGACCAACATTATTCAACATTGAAAATCTTAGGCCATAATCAAGCTTTAAATTATCAGTAAAGATTTGCTCATTGTTTAAATATAATGCAGATTCATATGACTTGTTACTTTGAATGTCAAAGGATTGAATCACCTCATCGTTTTCAAGAGCTTCAATATTACCAGGATACAAATTGTGTTGAATCCCATGAAATCCAAACCGAATAGTATTGGAAGGATTTAAATAAATCCCAAAATCTGCTTTGAGACTGTGTTCCTGTAATTTAGACTTCCACTTAAAGGCATTAATTCCTTCAGCAAATTTCAAAAAATAGTCATAATTACTGTAGTAATAAGTAAGGTTCGAAAATAATTTGGGCGAAAATATGTGATTCCATCTCAGTGTTGAAGTTGTATTTCCCCATTCGATCCCTCCAGTTTCTGTACTATCTCCATTCCCTTCAAAACTCAAAACATCTCTTCCAAAATAACCAGAGGCAAAAACTCGATTACTTTGACCAAACCGATAATTCACCTTGGTGTTAAGATCATAAAAATAAAAGTCACTTTCTGGTGGGTCTTGCCCTCTAAGTCGTTGGTACGCGTTGGCCACAACATCTAAGTAAGAACGTCTTCCAGCCAACATAAAAGAGCCATTTTTACCCATTGGTGCTTCCAGTGACAATCTACTCATCAAAGTACCAATTCCAGCCGAGCCAGCAAACCTTTTTGAATTACCTTCTTTCATTCTTATATCTAAAACAGAAGATAGTCTACCTCCAAAATGAGATGGTATCGCTCCTTTATACAACTTCATATCTTTAATCGCATCTGGATTAAACGAAGAGAAAAAACCAAGCAGATGAGAAGCGTTATAAATAGGTGCTTCATCTAAGAGAACTAAATTCTGATCCACATTTCCACCTCGCACATAAAATCCAGAACTCCCCTCGCCAACAGTTTTTACACCTGGTAGTAATTGAATTACTTTGATTATATCCACCTCACCAAAAAGTGCCGGTAATTTCTTCACTGTCTCAATACTCACTTGCTCTACACTCATTTCAGTAGATCCAACAAACTCTTTCTCTTTTTCTTTTTCAGCAGTAATTACAACCTCTCCAAAAATCTGTTTATCATCAGATAACTCGATATCCAAGTTCACATCTTTAATTAAATTGACATCGATTTTGAAATCTTCATATCCTATGTATGAGAATACCAATTCATGTCTTCCTTTTTCCAAGGTTATCGAATAAAACCCATATACGTTAGATACACCTCCTACATTGAGATGAGGCACAAAAACTGAAGCATTTATCAAGTCTTCACCAGAACTACCGTCAGAGATTTGACCACTTATTGTAAACTTTTGATTTTCTTGACAGAATACTGATGGACATAGGAACCACAGTAAAATGCACAACACATTTAATTTTTTCATATAATATAAATAGTTTTTTGTACTTGTTTTAAGTAAAGCTTTAGCGAAACTAAACGTTCATCTGCTTATTTTACTTCCAAAGTAATTCTATGGAAATCTGTAATATACTCCTATATCCATAGCTGAAAATATTGGATCATTTACTAAAATTTTAAAATTTATCCCTGCATGAAATCGCTTATAAAGTTGATATCTCATTCCCGTCTGCATATAAATAGAATAATCAAAGTAAGTTTCATTAATATCTGCTACTCTTTCTACATCGGTAATTGGTGTATTCGCATCGAAAGCTTGGAACTCAATATTCTTCTGAAAAGAATTAATTAATTCAAGAGTAACCCCTGTTCCCATTTGCAAATCAAAACGTCCAGAATACCAATGATAATTAAGAAATACTGGAATCTGGATGGCAGAAATTCCTAAATTAGCTTTGCCTTTTAATCCCAAAGTATCTCCAATACTGGGCTCCAATCCTGGAAAGAAATTAACTTCGATAAATTCATTGTCGATGATGATTTGACCACTTTTAGAATTTCTATTCAATAAATCTTTATAGTTGTTCGAAATTGAAGTCTCTCCATCTATTTCATCATAAATATGTTGGGCGCAGAAATCAAGATCTAAGCTCGCTCTAGATAAATATAAGCCAGTACTCAAGCTGAATCTTTTATTTAACCATTTCGAATAATGCAAATTCAAATTTCGATATGTAATATCAAACGAGAAATTCTCAAGACTATCTGACCCTAATTGAATTTTAGGAGTTAAAAAACTTAAAAGAGTTACCGAATGAGAAATTCCAAGTTCTTGAGCTGGATAGATACTTTCAGCAAAAAACTGATCTTTCAATATAGATGGTTTCAAATCTATCTTTGAATTTGGAGTCTCAATTAAAGATTCAGGTGTCAATTCCCTCCTATCTAATTTATTAAGTGCATTTTTCCTAGTTCCATCATTTTTTCGAAAAGCAACATTCACACCTTGTTTTCTATTGACAATTTTCTTTTCCTCTTTTGTTATTGATTTAAATAATTGATTGGGGTTTTCATCATTCAAAATTGTTGAATTCCTTTTTGAATAATTTTCTTTCTTACTTATCGATAGATTTACTATTTCTTCTTTGCTATGTGATATAGATTTAGAATTCGGTTTTGTTTCATTTTCTAAATCATGAGGGCTTTTTCGCAGTTCTAGTATCTCATTTTGATTTGTTGCTTGAAGGACATGTTTATTAACATCTTCTTCTAAAGAAATTGAATCAATAATATGTTTATCCATTTTGGTATCCATGAACATCTCATTTGATTGATTCGTATTTTCTTTAACCAACAAATTATCAGTACTACTCTTTTTTAGATCATTTTGAATAAAATAAAAGAATGTTCCAGCTATTATCAAAAACATGCCAAAGCTCCAGACCCAAATCATCCAACGATTCTTTTCTTTTTTATTAGGAAAATGAGGAGATACTTTCTCCCATATTTCTGACGACGGCATATTCCAATCCTCTGAAGGACAAGACTCTTCCGACAAGCGCTTTTTAAAAAAATCATCAATCTTATTCATAGTACATACTATTTAATTGTGATTCGATTTGTGTTTTTAGCATTTTTCTAGCTTTAAATAATTGAGACTTTGAAGTGCCTTCAGAGATTTTCAATTCATGGGCTATTTCTTTATGACTCATTCCTTCAATGGCATACATATTAAATACAACTCGGTAGCCAATGGGTAATTGAGAAATTAATTTTGTTAATTCCTTATTTGATAACATTTCGATTGCTGTCTCGCCCGTCTCAACTTGTTCTACATGATCCAATCCCAACATTAAATTCTGCCAACTATTTTTTTTCAAGTATGCGATTGCTTTAAAAACAACGATTCTCGATGACCAAGTAATAAACTTGCTTCGGGACTGATCATAATTCCTTAAGGAATTGAAAATTTCTATCACACCATCTTGAAATATATCCTCGGCTTCCATTTTATTTTTTCCGTATCGCAAACCAATCATAAACCATGACTTTTTATAAGAGTCATAAAGCGTTCTTTGGGCAGATTTATCCCCAGCAATACACTTCTTGATGATATTAGTTTCTTGTGACAAAATTCTTAGCTGTTTTTTACCTTTAATATTTCGTTTAATTGCACCCTTGAGAATGATAAATTTAATCTCTCTAAAAGTATATTGTCATATTTACCAAAAAAGGTTGCCTCTAAGAAAAAATAAATTTATTTACAGAAATAATTTTATTCTCTCCAAAAAACGAACAATCTCTACCAAAATCAGAAAACCTTAGAGTTGGGCTCGATTAGCTCCCTATGTTTGAGGTATTAATCACCTAAAACAGTACACAATGAAAAATTTAAATGTTCAAATCACGAAAAAATTTAGCAAAATTTTAGTTACCATTGAAGGACAATTAACTGCTAAAAAAACGAATGATCTAATCAATGCACTTCCTCATTTAGTCAATGAAAGACACGATCTTGTTGTACTAGATCTTTGTGGTCTTACGAATATTGATCAATTATCAACAGAAGCCATTATCAATGCAAAAGGAATGATGAAAAATATCGGTGCTCAATTAGATATCATTTCACATAGTTTCAATCCAATCTTTGATAAAATTCATGAAATTAATTTGGAAGATAATTTTAGGTTTTTGTTTCCTATCGAATTACAAACAGCGTGTTAAGACATAAATTTTCTTGTTACAAGAAGAAACACAAGCACAACCAGACAAAAGATAAAAGCATACCATGATTTCACCCTATCAAATAAAGTGAGAGAAAGTTGAATCTCTGGGTTTTGAACGACCTGACCAGATAATTTTAATCGTCCTTGTTCATCGTATAGTCCGTATTTTGATTGTACCATCCGTACCCAAGGTTTCCAACCAAAAATCTCATTATTCAAATTTTGATAGTCGTTCAAGCACCATACGCAATTTGGTATTTTCATTTCAATCAATTGTTGATTAATTTGTTTAATTATTAATGCTTGTTCTTTGGGAGAAGATGAAAAGGGATACCAAAATGAAGCATAAGAAGAATGTCCAAACTCTTCAACTAAGATTAGTTTGTCTCCAATCTGTTTATGCAGTTCAAAAATAGTTGATTTGAACGAAGTCGGGTCTCCATAATAATGCAGAGAAACATAATCCAAGTGATCAGATAAATATCTCGCATTCTTTGAATCTGACCATCCAATGGTAAAAATTTCTGAAGGAGCTATTTTATTTGCTTCGGACACGATAAAATTCAGCCAATCATCCACCCGTTCTTTATCATAATATTGGTAATCAATGTCAGGTTCATTTTTTAAATTCCAACTTACAATTGCTTCATGATCTTTGAATCGATTTAAAATAATTTTTAAATGTTTTCGGTATGCAGAATAATTTGCTAAGTCAAATCCTACTGGAAAATCAAATAAGGTCAAGATCACTTTAAGTTCATTAGAATAGCAAAGATTTAACAATATTTCCAAATCGTGCAAGCGATGTTCATCGGGATGACCTCCTCCAAATAATTCATATGGCACAAATATTCTAAGAGAGTTTAAATTAAGCTCCTTAATTCGATCCAAATCTTTTTGAAGATCAACTTTGTTAAAATTTTTCCAAAATTCTTTCCACGGAAAATCAGAAGGATAATAATTCACTCCCCGTATATTCTTAATTACTTCCACTTGCTTTGTCCGCACCGAATCAAGATATTCAAACTCAGTAGTCATTGGTTTCGAGGTTTTCTCAACCCAATGAATAATTTTCCAGCGTCCGTCTTCTCTTCGAAATATTAAATCAAAAGAACTAATTTCATCTTTTTTAGAAATCAACTTACCTTTCGGCGTAGACAGATATTTTAATAAGCGTACATTTTCATCCGACAATGAAATGACTTGCCGATCTAAAGTCATTTGATTCAGTTTAAGTTGATGACTGAGATCTACTTGTTCTGCTTCAAACTCATCATGTTCTTCAAGGTTACTTTTAATTTTCTCAATTAATATCTCTCCGAAATAATCGTGAAGACAATCAGTACATTGATGTTTTATTGAAGTATTCAAACAATGCCAAGCCTTTATATAAGTTGATTCAAAATATTTTCTTTCATAGTCATTTAATTTCACTATACTCTCTGCAGAATCTTCTGACCAATCGACTTCTGGGGTATGTTGATAAAACCGATCTTTTTTCAATTCTATTTCATAAATGGACTGTTGCATCCCATTTTTAATTGAGGCTATTTTGACCGCAAAAAAAAGAAGAAACATAAAACACAGCAAAAGAGCCATTAAAATCAACCATGTATAATATGTTCGCCATTTTGCCATTTAATCCTTGATAATTTTAAACGATTTCTTTTTATCAGAAATCTTAATTTCAATATCATATGTGCCATTGACCAAAAGACTTAGATTCAGATGGGCAAAACCATTTTCTGTTTCTAAATGCTTCTTTTCAAAGAAATCACCATTTGAAATCGAAGCGATAACTTCTGTGCCATCGGTTGTCATTTGATTCAGTGCTGCCACGATTGGGCCAATCTTGATTTGAGTACCATTCGCTACGACTTCAATTTCAAAGGATTTGATATTCGAATCAAACTTTAAATTACTTGAGCGGCTTATGATTCGATTGCCAATTACTCCATAGATGTTCCAATTGTCAGGCATCCCAGGATTTTGGATAGAAACACTTGCTTTTCCATCAATCGTAAACGATTGATGTAGACCTACAAAGCCATCTTCATTTTCAACAATGAAATCAACTTTGGTTCCATCTACCACTATATTTCCAAATCGATCAAATAAGGGATCAGTCTGAATCTTAAAGCGCTGTCTACGATCTGCATAAGGATAGATAGAAAGCAATTTCAAGCCAAATGTTTCAGGCCAAAATGGTACTACCTTTGTTTCTAATTCCTGACCTGAAGCTTTTCCTTTTGAAGACCCTGTGTATATCTTAGATGATTTTTCATCTCCAGAAAACAGATAGCTTCCATGCAAGTTCTTTATCTCTGGCGACTTTCGTCGAATGGTCCCTTCGGGATATTTTGAAAGTAAATTTATTTCTTCTCCTTCCGGTTGAGGATTTTGATATTGATCTTTGGCAACCGAAAACAACATTGCTTCTTGCAGCCCATTTGGCCATATGGTTTTTGGTCCCAAATAATTTTCAATCAATCCTTTAGCTTCCCCGGCCTCAAAGAAAATTAATTTTTCATTTACCACTAAGTCATCCTTAAAGAAAAGCAATCGATAGTTCCCTTTATGAGTTGAAAATCCTCTTGGAATTTTAAACACATTGCCGGATGATTTTATTTTTTTACTCATCAAGGCAGAAGTAATAATAACAAAATCGTATTCAAAATCTATTTCTAGATTTAACTCAAGGTCTACATTGACATAAAGGGAATCAAGTACATCTGTCGATTCAAATTGTATAACACTGCTCGTATCATCTGCCTTATGACTACAATTCATAAATTGAAGAAAGATGACCACAAAGACGATATATTTAACATACTGTATCATTGTTTATCTGGAACATAACCGTTTAAATACACCTTGGGTAAAATATTGATTTCAGGAATGATTGATTTAGCTTCATGGCCTGGAATTCCATTTACGATGAGCTGACTCCGTGTTGCTGATTTTATGATTTTCAAATTATTTAGATCTACTCCTTTAAATGAAAATGCTTTTGAACGTTGGGACCGAATCCCATGTGGTAAATAGAATTCATCAATAAAACAAATGCGATTTGATAGGTATCTAGGAATCAATACATGTGGTATACTTATTTCTCGTGATCCATTATTAAGAATCTCTCCAAAAACTTTGTTCGACTCAAATCGCAAATCAGAAATACCAAAATACTTATACATAAAGCGATCGTAAACTACCGACCTTACAAAAACCGCATAATCTAGATCTTCCGTACTTCCGTCAAAATCAAAATCAAAATCAGCTTGAAAGACCGTGGATTCTTTTGGGAATAAATTGTGAATCATTTTAGTAC
>JAHDCZ010000079.1 GCA_020629615.1 Saprospiraceae bacterium | reverse complement strand
GCGGTCATGATTCTATTAGCGGAGCGATCGTTCAAGCATGCTATGAAATTTCTTTGGAACCTCATAAGTTGGCCAAGTTATCAGGGATTGGCTGTTCCTCAAAAACACCGACCTATTTTTTGAGTAATTCTCATGGCTTTAATTCGGTTCATGGTCGTATGCCTTCCATTACGACAGGAGCCAATATGGCGAATCGAGAATTGATTTACTTAGGAGTTTCTGGTGATGGTGATACCGCTTCAATAGGGATGGGGCAATTTGTTCATGCGATTCGACGGAATCTTAATATGACATATATCGTTATGAATAATGGATGCTACGGATTAACCAAAGGGCAAGATTCTGCCACAGCGGATTTTGGCTCTGTGAGTAAAGCAGGTTCAGAAAATCCCTATAATGGAATTGACCTTGTCGGAATGGCATTAGAATTAAATGCATCATTTGTTGGACGGAGTTTTTCAGGAGACAAGAATCAATTGGTTCCTATGATAAAAGCAGCAATGTCTCACCCAGGATTTGCTTTCTTGGATGTCATTTCTCCCTGCGTGACTTTTAATAATAATAAAGGATCTACAAGATCATATTCTCATGTGCGTGCTCATATTGAAGAGACCTCAATGTTTGATTTTGTGCCTCGAGAAGAAGAAATCGCGATTGATTACCCTGAAGGAAATTCTGCTGAAGTTGAATTATTTGATGGATCTAAAATATTATTAAGCAAGTTAGCTCCAGATTGGGATCCAACAGATCGTTTTTCCGCTGTCCGTCGATTGCACGAATCTAAGGCCGAAGGTCAGATTCTTACAGGCCTTTTTCATATTAATACAGAAGGACAGGACCTTCATAGCAAATTAAACACAGTTGAAAAACCCTTGAATAAATTGAATCAGGACGAACTGTGCCCGGGTAGTGATGTTTTGGAAAATATCAATAGTTCTTTGCGTTAAAAATGTCTTTTTTAGGTTTTACTAGGTTCAATCAAGTCCCACAAATTCCCATAAAGATCTTCAAATACACAGACCATTCCCCATTCCTCCTTTACGGGTTGTCGGACTATTTTAATATCATGACTGATTAAATTTTGATAATCTCTCATAAAGTCATCGGTGTGAAGAAAGAGAAAAACACGTCCTCCAGTTTGATTCCCGATACTATTTTTTTGTACTTCGTTGGCTGCCTTGGCTAGGAGTAATTTACATCCATCTTTTGAGCCTGGAGGTGAGACCACAACCCAGCGCTTGGTGTCACTCATTCTGGTATCTTCAATTAACTCAAAGTGTAATTTATTTGTATAAAAGTTTATGGCGTCATCGTAATCCTCTACGACCAAAGCGATTTGAAATAATTGCTGATTCATAATTTATATTTCGGCGTAAGCCAAAGTAAACAAAATGCAATGGTAAGTATGGATAAAGAGCAAGAAAAGACGATTTTCTTAATATTCCCTTGAGATATTAGTGACAGTAAAACAAAAGTATCGTCTACTATAGCGAACCCTTCCAAACGGTGCTTGTCAGAAGCGCCAAAGTTTTTAGAACATATTGATTAACTAATTTTTAAAAATTTTTATTGAAATGGATTTAGCGAATATTGATTTGAGTGCTCTTTGGAATACGGTTTTAGCCTGGGCTCCAAAATTGGTTGCTGCAATTCTCGTCCTCATTATTGGATTTTGGATTGTAGGGATGATATCAAAAATGATCGGACGATCAATGGAAAAATCAGGGATTGATGAAGGATTAGTACCCTTTATCAAATCATTAATAACAGTAATCCTAAAAGTATTGGTAGTGATTACCGCAGCTGGTGTCGTAGGGGTAGAAATTACGGCTTTTGCAGCCTTAATAGCTGGTGCTGGTTTGGCAATCGGTGCGGCAATGACTGGAACATTGGGTCACTTCGCAGCAGGAGTTATGGTATTAATATTTAAGCCTTATAAAGTAGGTGACTTGGTAGATATCCAAGGGACTGTGGGTCATGTTGAGGAAATTCAAGTATTCAACACAGTGATCAAGTCATTAGATAACAAAAAAGTAATTATGCCGAATGGTATCGCAACAAGCGGGATCATGACAAATTTATCTGCTTTAGGAAAACTAAGAGTTGACTTAAATGTGGCTATGCCTTACGAAGAAGATTTTGATAAGGTACAAAAGATCATTAAAGGAGCTTTGGATAAAGTATCTATGAGATTACCAGATGAGCCAACAATCGAAATCGAAAAATTCGATGCCAACAATATTCTTTTGGCTGTAAGACCCTACGCAACGGATGCGACATACTGGGATGTTTATTTTAACTCATACAGAGAAATTAAAAAAGCATTTGGAGAAGCTGGAATCGAAGTAGCTTACCCAACAAGAAAGATCAAGAATATCTAGTATATCCGACAATTACGAGTATATCATTGGGCTGATTCAAAAGAATCAGCCTTTTTTTGTGCTTTAAAATCTTTTCTTTTCTGTCTTACCGTTGTAAATAAAACAGTGAATAAAAATATGTTCGAGGGGATTATTAGATTATCTAAGAAGCTATGATTTTCGCCTTTTTTGGGAGGCGGGGGTGGCATAGTGACGATGCTTTAAGGCGAATTGATTTTTTTGCTTCTGTTTTATCATCAAAGAAAAAATGAAGGCCCGTCCGGCAGGACAATACATTAGAATCAAATAATTATGTTAAAGATGAACTCTTTACAAATGATGAAGTATTGAATTGATAGGATATAGACAAAAAAAAGAGGACTCAAAAAATGAATCCTCTTAAGTAAAAATTTATCAATAACAGCTTAAACGACTTTTACGTTTACTGCGTTTAATCCTTTTTTACCTTCCTGTAAATCGAATTCTACATTGTCTCCTTCACGAATTTCATCGATTAATCCAGAAACGTGTACAAAGTGTTCTTTCCCTGTACCTTCTTCAATAATAAATCCGAATCCTTTCGATTCATTGAAGAACTTTACTGTGCCTTTATTCATTGTAATAAAAATTGAAATAAAAAAATTATAAAATGCAAAGATAGGACTAACTATTGGCTAAAACCACCTTTTTAAGAATAAATTTAACATTTTGAAATTTCCTACAAGGATTTGAGTTCGAAAAGGTAGGAGTGACTAGTTTTTGGGTTTTATCGGGCACTTCTTCTATTTCCTTGTGTGTTGTTTCCTTTCTTTCGACTTTGCTTATTAGAATTTTTTCTGTTTGAAGGTCGTCTCTTTCCTCTATTTTTAAACCTTTCTTGTTGTTTTTGCTTGTCAGTTTTGACCAATTTCTCCACTTCTGTATCGAAGGGGAAAGGGTGATCCTCGATGACTTTAATCTTGGTTTGGATGAGTTTCTCAATGCCTCGTAAGTACTCTTTTCCTTCTCCGTCACAAAAAGAAATGGCCAATCCACTTTCTCCGGCTCGACCAGTTCTACCGATTCGATGAACATAGGTTTCGGGCACATTAGGTAGGTCAAAATTGATGACGTATGACAATAAGGATATATCAATGCCGCGGGCAGCAATATCAGTAGCAATTAACACTTTGGTTTCTCCAGATTTAAAACTTGCCAATGCCTTCTGTCGCGCGGATTGAGATTTATTTCCATGGATGGCGGCAGATTTGATATCTGCTCGATCCAATAGTTTTACTATTTTATTCGCACCATGTTTAGTTCTAGAAAATACAAGTACTTCACTATCAATTTCATGTTGCAATAAGTGAATCAATAAATCGATCTTTTTCTTCTTGTTGACGATGTAAACAACTTGCTTTACTTTTTCAGCCGTAGTTTGCTCCGGTTGAATGGTTACTTTTTGCGGATTACCCAAAATTTTATTGGATAAATCCACGATTGATTTGGGCATCGTAGCTGAAAAGAACAAAGATTGTCGCTTTTCGGGTAAACGGACCAAAAGTTTTTTGATGTCATGAATGAATCCCATGTCCAACATTTGATCCGCTTCATCCAATACAAAGTATTCGATATGCTTCAAAGTAATGAACCCTTGTCCCATCAAATCCAATAGTCTACCTGGCGTAGCGATTAAAACATCAACGCCTTTCTGAAGTGATTGAGTTTGCTTTCCTTGTTTAACTCCACCAAAAATGACGGTATTTCTAATCGAGGTATATTTTCCATAGGTAGTGAAACTTTCACCAATTTGAATCGCAAGTTCTCTTGTAGGAGTTACGATTAATGCTTTGACCTTTCGCTTTCCTTCGTGATGTTGTGCTTTTTTTACTAAATGCTGGATGATGGGAATTGAAAACGCGGCTGTTTTTCCGGTCCCAGTTTGAGCGCATCCCAAAAGATCTCTATGTTTTAAGAGAATTGGAATGGATTGCTCTTGAATGGGTGTGGGATTTTCATATCCCAAATCGTCCAATGATTTCAAAATGGGCTTAATTACTCCTAATGCTTCGAATGTCATACCTTCTGTAAGTGAGCTGCAAAGGTACGTGAATTAATCACATATTTTTTATTTTTATATGAAACGGCCAATTTCACACCACACATTCGTGTAAACGCAAAAGCCAAATTTTCAATTTTCATCATCTTTTAGAAGTTCTTGGCATAGCTTTTTAGAAGTATTTGACAATCAAACATTGCTTTTTACGATTCAGTAGCACAATTTGACGATTCGTCAAGTCTTAGTTGGAACGAACGGTTTTCTTACTGATATTTGAATCATCAATTAAACCATACTATGAAACTTCCTTTAATTTTCATTCAAGTCTTACTTTTTTGTTCATCACTTTGTAGTCAAACAACAATATCTGGAGTTGTATTGGACAATAAGGAAATGCCGATTATCGGTGCTAATATTTTTCTAGCGAATACTTATGATGGAAGTATTACGGAAGCCGATGGTTCTTTTAGTTTTACGACTTCCGTCGAAGGGGAACAGAAAATGGTGATTACCTATTTAGGTTATGAAACCAAAGAGGTAAAAGGGGATGTCTCTACGATGTCAAACCTTCGGATTAAATTAAGGGAATCTGCGATGGCTTTAGATGCTGTTGAAATTACAGCAAGTACTTTTAAGGCTGGGGATAATTCGAAAGTGGCTGTATTGAAACCTTTGGACGTGGTGACCACTGCAGGTTCTATGGGGGACAACATTGCGGCACTGCAAACATTACCGGGTACGACAAGTAATGCGGAAGATGGACGATTGTTTGTTCGGGGAGGTGACGCAAGAGAAACCAGGATTTACATTGACGGACTGAAAGTTTTCACTCCATACTCGAGATCCATCGGGGGTACACCCCAAAGAGGAAGATACTCACCATTCTTATTCAAAGGTTTGAGTTTTAGTACCGGTGGTTATTCTGCTGCCTATGGGCAAGCTTTGTCTGGAATTCTGGATATGAACACAACCGATAACCCCGCTCAAACAGAAACCAATTTATCTTTAATGTCCGTTGGTTTAGGTATTGGGCATACCCAAAAATGGGATAAGAACTCGCTAAGTTTAAGTGCTTCTTATATAGACTTGACGCCGTATTATTGGATCGTACCTACTCGATTAGAGGTGAGTTCGCCATTCCGTGGATTTTCAGGAGAGACGGTCTATCGACATAAAATTAACGACGGACTAATCAAATGGTATGTAGCTGGAGAGTATGCAAGAATCCGTGTGGCGCAATATGATTTGGACTTGGACAGGGATCAGGATGTATCTATTGATAATTATAATATTTATAGCAATACCTCCATGACCAAATTGTTGACAGATAAGACTTCTATTCAAACAGGATTTAGTGCAGGAATCAATAAAGATCAACTGAGACTTGAGGATATTGAAGTGGATTCTGAACTGTCAGGATTGAACGCTCGATTGGCTTTTAAAACCATTGTGAATGATCATTTTATTATCAACTACGGAACTGATTTCATGTTTCAAGAAGATGTATTCGAATCAAAAATATTATCCAGTAATAATATTTTTGATGGTACGGTCAATCGAACAATTACCGGAAATTTCGTAGAGTCGGATTATTTCTTCAACAAGAATACGGCGATCAAATTGGGATTAAGAGGGGAGTATGCAAGCCTGCTTAAAAAATATGAATTATCACCAAGGATTACTTTGGCACAAAAATTAAATGACAATAGTCAAGTGAGTGCCGCTTGGGGTATGTTCACCCAAGAAGTAGATAGCGAATTTTTGTTTTATGATGAAGGCGTAAGAAATGAAAGAGCACAGCACTTTTTAATGAATTACAATTTCAAGACAGACCAGCAAATTTTCAGAGTGGAGGCGTATTATAAAAAGTATGATCGTTTGTTGACTTATACAGATGGACAATTTGTATTAGAGAATATTAATAATGACGGTAATGGCAAAGCATATGGGCTAGATGTTTTTTGGAGAGCGGATCAGAAGATTAAGAATTTGGACTTTTGGATTTCTTACGGATGGTTGGTGAACGAACGAAAATATTTGAACTACCCAGAATTTGCAACGCCACCATTCAGTACAACGCACAATTTATCGGTGGTGACCAAACGCTTCTTTTCAAAAATAAAATCACAGGTATCATTAACCTATCAATTTTCAAGTGGTCGTCCTTACGAGAATCCCAATACCAATGGATTCTTAAACGAACGATCCAATGAGTTTAACAACTTGAGCTTTAGTTGGGCTTACTTAATATCACAACAGAAAATTCTTTTCGTATCCGCGTCCAATTTCCCGGGATTTAGAAATAGCTATGGATCGCGATATGGATCTACACCTGACGTCAACGGGATTTTTCCAAGTGAGTTAATCAGACCCAACGAAGATCGATTTTTCTTCATCGGTTTCTTCATGACTTTAAGCGAAGACAAAATGAAGAATCAATTAGATAATCTTTAATATTAAAAAAATGAAAACACTTATTTACAGCATATTAATTATTGGCTTTTCTGTGAGCCTAAGTGCACAGGAATCAATTTCTAAGGGTGCAAGTTTGACAGTGAATGTGACCAATATAGAATCCGGTGAAGGAACGATTTGTCTCGGCTTGTATGATTCTAAGGAGAATTGGTTAAATAAAAATATCCAGGGGAAAACAGAAAAAATCCAAGATGGAAAATGCTCAAGTATCTTTGAAGGATTGACGCCAGGAATGTATGCGGTTTCTATTTATCATGATAAAAATTCTAATCAGAAATTGGATACGGGATTATTTGGAATTCCAAAAGAACCTTACGCGAGTTCAAGAGGAGCGAAAGGAAGATTTGGACCCCCAAAATGGAAGGATGCAGTATTTGAAATTACTGAAGAGAACAAAACCATAGAAATAAATTTTTAACTCGTAAATTACAAAATGATGAAAAATATAATTTTAGTACTTAGTTTAATTGTTACTAGTCTTGTTTTTGCTCAGGCCCAAGGGCAATATGAATCCGGAATGCAACAAGCATTTAAATTATGGGAAGATAAAAAGCCCGTGGAATCTGTTGCTTTATTTGAACGAATCGGTCAAGCTGAACCAAAGAAATGGCAGCCTTTATATTATGCAGCGCAGTTTTTAATTGTTCAAACTTTTCAAGATGGAAAAATGACAATCGAGGATAAATCTCTATTGTTAGAGAAAGCAAAGGAGATCATCGCTAATGCACATAAAAGGTCACCGGATAATTCCGAAATATGGACTTTGGAAGGTCTACTTTATACGGGTTATGTTGCCATGGATCCAAACACCTATGGGATGATGTACACTTCGAAGATTATGGGACTACATGCAAAGGCCGTAGAATTGAATCCTAATAATCCTAGAGCTCATGCCAACCAGATAGAATACGAAATGGGAGGTGCACGATTCTTTAAGCAAGACTTAGCTCCATTTTGTGAGCGCTTGAAAAAAGTCTTACCGATGTTTGATCAGCAAGAATTAAAAGAGCCATTTGATCCGTCAAGAGGTAAAGAGAGGGTAGAGGAAGTCATTAAATCATGTAGTCAGTAATGAATTTTTTTCTGAAGGAATTATGGTTATCGGTAAAGATCTGCTTGATTATTGCCGTAAATTTTCTCGTCATTAATTTTATATTGAACGGAGAATTTATCTGGGAGCAATTTAAATATAACTGTCTCTTTAGTTTTTATTTTGGTCTTCCCTTAAGTTTTGTAAATGGTACTTATTTTAGAAGCTTGGACAATATTATTCCCTGGAATGAACATCCTAAGAAAAGAGTTTTTGTAGGTGTGACAGGAGCTATTGTTTTAACAATGTTAACATTGTTTATACTAAATTATTTCTTGTGGGTGCAGTATTGGGGCAATGACTTCTCTGTGATGTTTAATGAAAGAAACACCATCTTTTATCTTATTTCCCTAGCAATTACGGTTTTAGTAGCGGCAATTTTATACGCCATCGGTTTTTTTAAAGAAGCTCAAGAACAAGCCCTCATTAGTGAGAAACTACGGAAGGAAAAAATACAAACAGAACTCAATGCCCTGAAAGCTCATATTGATCCGCATTTTCTATTCAATAGCTTTAATGTGCTTTCCGGGCAGATTGACGAAGATCCGCAAAAGGCACAAAAGCTGTTGGGACAAATTTCTTCGGTGTATCGATATATTCTGGAAAATAGAAATGAAGACACCAATACTGTCGAAGAAGAATTACGTTTTGCTGAGAAATATTTAAAGATCCAGCAAACTCGTTTTGAGAATAGTATTTTTCTAAATGTTGATTTAAAAGATGACGTTTATCAAAAAAGACTTCCTTCCTTAAGTCTACAATTACTTTTTGAAAACGCGATTAAACATAATGGATTCAATGAAGATTTCCCATTGTATATTCGGATCGAACAAAAAGGAAACGATTTGATCGTTCAAAACAATATGAAAGCGAGAACCAATCTTATGGAGAGTAATGGTCTCGGTTTACAGAATATAGAGGATCGTTATGGTCTCTTAAATCAAAATAAATTTTGGTATAAAAATGAAGGTAATCAATTTACAGTAAATCTGCCCTTATTATGATCAAGGTAATGGTCATAGAAGACGAAGGTTTGGCTGCAAGAAGATTGATTAAGATGATCGAAGCTGCAGACTGTGATGTTATCAAGCACACAAAGTCCATTGCAGAAACTTTAAAGTATCTGGAAAAGCATGAAGAACCTGATCTTTATCTTATGGATATTCATTTGAGTGATGGCATTGTGTTTGAGCTCTTTCAATCTCGAGAATTATATGCACCTATCATTTTTACTACAGCTTTTGATCAATATGCGATCAAGGCATTTAAGCAAAACAGTATAGATTATCTGCTAAAACCTATTGACGAAGATGAGCTTAATCAAGCGATTGATAAGTTCCAAAAACTGCATTCGCCGAAAGGCAAAAAAAATAAAGAAAGTAATATCGATCTAGAAGTTATTTCTGCGCTCCTTCATAAATCAAACGCAGCCCCAAATTTTAAAGAGCGGATCCGCATCAAAATTGGAGATCACTTTAAAAGTTTGTCAATTAGGGAAATCACTCATTTTTATAGTGAAGAAAAAATAAGCTTTTGTCAAACAGCTGATGGGCGAAATTACCCTATCGATTATTCTATAGAAGCCATATTCAACGAGTTGAATCCAAATCAATTCCATCGAGTGAGTAGAAGTTATATTGTTAATATTGACTACATAGATGATGTGATTAGTTACTCCAACAGTCGCTTAAAAGTAAATGTACGAGGCGCGGGAAACAAAGAAATCATTGTCGCCCGTGATCGAGCAAAAGCCTTCAAGAATTGGTTAGGCTAAGCCTTGAATAAAACGAATCGCTTGCTTGTTAAAAATCTGAGGTTCTTCTACATTGACAACATGTCCACAATCTGGAATTACAAAAAGTGTAGATGATTTATGGTCTTTTACAAGCTTGCTAATCGAGGGTAAAAACATATAATCCTCCGAACCCATAATATACAAAGTAGGAATTCCTGAATCTTTGATCCTAAAAAAACGCAAAAGTGGATTGACCTGCGAAATTAAAGTAAACCATCTCTTAAATTCTCGTTGGTATAATTTCTTTGCCTCATTGACAAATAGATTTCTCGATTCACGATGCTTCTTTCGCGGCATGATGATAAATGCCAATAACTTATAGAGCATCAGATAGGGAATTACAGATTTAAGTAATTGCCCCATTCTCATCAAAATCTGTCCTCTTGTGTTCAATTTCATAGTGGCACCACCTAGGATCATAGACTGTGCTCGATCAGGATAACGCTCTGTGATTTCTCGGATGATTATCGTACCCAAAGAGATACCTATCATGTGTGTTTTCTCAATGTTCAAATGATCCAAAACATCGATGACTTCATCTCCGATTGAATCAAAGGTATATTGTTTTAATTTTTCATACAGTGGCTGTTTGGATTTTCCATGCCCCCGTAGATCGACCAGCAAAACATTATATTCCTTTCTGAAATCGCGCAATTGCTTAAACCAAATCGAACTACTTCCTCCTGCGCCATGGATGAAGGTTACCCAATCTTTATCTGGGCTATTTTCATATTTAATATAATGTAGCATCGAGTGTTAAACGATTGAGTAAACGAATTGTTTTCGCGGCAAAAGTATTTAATAATTGGCACAAATATTTTAGATCTCACTAAAATATTGATCCAATTGTGGGATTCTTAATTCTATAAATTGATGCATGATTTCTATTTCTTCTTTATAACTATTATCGTCATAGTACCACTTACTATTCAAAGGCCAAAGCGATTGGTTATGCTTTAAATAGGGTTTCATTCTTTCTTGATCTTTTGCCATCATCTCTTTGATTTTGGCAACACTCAAAGTGCCAGTTTTTCGTAGGTCAAACCATCGCTGACGGAGCAGTGAAGGATAAGTAGAGTTTGGAATATCCATTAATCTCCTTAGTAATATCGCTCGTTGCCATCGGCTGGGCCGTTCCATCATGTTGTACTCATTATCCCCATCTCGACCAAAAGAATGATCATAATCCCAGATTGCGATTCGAAAAGGAGTGACAGAATTTTTTTTGTATAGATAAAAGTTTTTTAAAACACCATCCGCGTTATTGGTCAATAACAATAGAATGTGCCAGTCTCGAATATTGTTTAAATCAAAGTATTGTTCAATGTGCTCAAGAAATTCTTTATCAGATGAATTAAAAAGAAAAGCCTTTAATTTTTCTATGGTTTCAGTATGATCTAGACTGTCTTTTTTAGGAAATTTTTGTTGATAATAATTCGTAGAATCTTGGACGAGTTTCAAACGTTCAGATTGAAATATGGGAGGATCTTTAAATAGTACCGCTGAGGAATCTCGTCGACTTAGTTTTAATTTTCCAGCATTAATCTCCTCCATTAATACATACAGCCCCACGTCACGATCATTGTGTTTGACATTCAAGTAATCACATAGGGAGGCTTGATTATATAGTCCCATCGAACGAAAGAGATCATAACTTAACTTATGTCTCAGAAATGTTTTATCGATATAACTAGCGTTTAAAATCCAATCATCATCACTCGGTAAATGCATAAAGTCAAACTTTTCATCCAGTTCAAGGCTATAGGAATGTTTGTCATATCGACGCGAAATCCCTCCTCTAATTTTTATCCTACCCAAGTACTTTTTGTGAATAGTATCATTTTGAAAATAGATCTCGCAGGCTTGTTTTGTCTCTCCCGATATTTTTTCTATCGGGGTTTTTATATGTACATAAGTCTTGTTTTCCTTACAGCTCGCTAACATGAGAAATAATATGGACCAAAGACAGCCATGAATCAAAGAATTTCTCATGTAATAGTTTTTGTCTTGAATTCTTGCTTAGCCAAAAGCATATTCGCTTCGTGAAATTTTCTCATAATGATCGGAAAGTCATAACTTCTCATAAGATGTTCAAAGTCAAAATCTTCTTCCTCAGTGATTGCAGTTTTGACTAGTTGGATGTATGATCTAGCTACTTTGATTCTTCGATGCATTTCGTTTTTGGAATTCGTGGCATCGCCGTGTCCTGTCACCATGAATTTAATAGGATTTTCATTGATCACATTTTCGATTGTGTTTAAAGTGGTCTCATATTTTTCAAAGCTTTGATAAATGTACGGAAACTCAATATTACTTAAATAGTCCCCAACAACAAGTATCTCAGTTTTGGGATCATGAAGGATCAATCCATCTGCGTTGTGTCCTGGTGCCTGATAAAAATCATATTTATTATTACCTATGGATATGCAGTCTTTATTTCGCTTGACGCGAACGTCGATGATGGGATATTCAATCGGATAATTTCTTTGTATGTAGTATTGATCATCAAAGGAACGGATTTGTTCAATGATTTGGTCCTTATCTTTATTGGTGACAAAGGATTCTGAGGCGATAGAAGTATAATGTTTAAATCTACCGTATCCGACCACATGATCATAGTCCGAGTGTGTAAAAAATAGATATTTTTTTTTGTTTTTGGCTTGACGCCGAATGAATAGATCAATAAATTCTATTTCCTCTGGAAGCCAATTGGGATCGACCAAAACAACATGATCATCATGGATAATTAGCGTTGTACAAGTCCTAAAAAGGGCACTTTCAAAAACGATTAAATGTGGTGATAGGAATTGGATTTTCATGATCTGAAAAAAAACTGACTGCTCTTTAATGAGTGAAGATAATAATAGAATAACATTTTGCTTCTATTCGGCTACAGCCAAAGAAAAATCCCTGAACCAACTATAGTTAAATTTTTGTGAATTGTGATACCAATCGTGACGGTAAGTACGAAATCTCGTCCAAACAGTATTCATTCACTTTAAAAACATAAAACACATGTTTGACAAATTAAAGGATTTAGCGATTCAAAAATTACAAGAAAAAATGACTAGCAATAGCTTAAATGCTGAAGCAACTACTGAAGCAGCAAAAGAAGGAGCAGCATCTATTTTAGAGAGTTTTAAAGGAGGCGATTTGTCTCAAATAACTGCATTGTTTACGCAAGGTGCAGAAGGATCAAACGATATGATGCAGAATATTCAAGGAAAATTAAGCGGAATATTACAAAGCAAAGGGATGAGTGCCGAAGAAGCTCAGGGAGAATCAGAATCAACAGCTTGGGATTTAGTGAATGGATTGAAAGATAAATTCCAATCAACTGCTGAAGAAGATAAGGATTTTGATTTAAGTCAAATTACCAATTTAGTAGGAGGAAATGCTGGAAATATTTTGAACCAAGCCAAGAAATGGTTGGGATAAAATTAAACAGGATATAATACCCCACAACGGAGCCATCTATTCATTTAGGTGGCTCCGTTTTTTTAAAGTAATTTTTATCGAATATTTAGTAGACTTTTGTTTTTATTCATACGATATATGGTCATAAAGGCTAGGACTTCTATCGCAACGATTGCGACGTGAATACCAAAATCAACTCTTGGAGAAACCGGTGCATTCAATATCGGGAAGAGGGGATCAATGATCATCTCTTGTCCTTCTCTAATCACATTCATAAAGAGTATGACCAGATATTGTTTTGCGTTTTGAGTAATCATCACAAAGATAGAAGCCAGAGCGATTACCAAAGTGCGTGCTCCCATCTCATAAGTAAGATTTAACATTGGATTAC
>JAHDCZ010000078.1 GCA_020629615.1 Saprospiraceae bacterium | reverse complement strand
ACAGGAACTTCGGTTGTTAAATAGCCAACATAGGAAAAGATAAGAATGTCACCTTTCTTGGCATCTATGGAGTATTTACCATCAATGTCTGAAATTGTCCCGATAGCGTCATTGCCCTTTACAGTAACATTGACACCAATAAGCGGTTCTTCGGAAATGGGATCCGTGATTGTTCCAGACACTTGAGCCATAAGCATTTGTCCGGAAAAGAGAAGGAATAAGAATAGCTGGAAAGTCAATGAGCGAATTCTCATAGTTTAATTTTTCGACGGCTAGAGAAGCATCTCTAGTCTGGATTAGATAAAAAAAGGGCTAGCAAAGTAGCTAGCCCAAATGATATATTATTTCTATTGTAGTGTCGCAGAATAGTTCTCTCCGTTGAAAGAAAGAGTAACAGTATAAGTACCTGCTGGTGTATCAATATTGCCACCATCTATTGTAAGTCCAGATAAGTCTCCTCCAATATTGTGTGCCCAATCATCACCTGCTCTAAATTTCCATATTCCGCCTACAAAATCACCAGTATAAGAGTATGTTGTAATACCATTGCTGAATCCATCAGCAGTCATATCAACATCTGCATCCCAGTTTCCTTGTGGTGAACCATCACCTATAAGTCCCCAGCCCCCTGGTGTAACAGAAGAAGTCCATGTATCTCCTTCATCAGCTGTTGAAAGAACGATGTAGTAGGAACCAGCACCTGGTGATGGAATATCAGCCCCTGTTGTTGTTGGGTTTGCCGGATCACCACCTAAGGCAATGTTCCATTCATCGTTGGCTCTATATTTATATTTGCCATCCATTGCAAACGTTACCACACCGTACCAGCTATGAACACCAGCATCTTCTTTGTGGAATAAATTCTGGTCAGAATCCCATGAGCCAGCCGTTGCATCTCCGATAATCGCCATTTTGTAATCATTTGGATCGAATGTAATCACTGGAGCATCACCGGTACGATCAACAGTCATTAACCAACCATTTTGTTTACCCCAATTTAATGTGATCGTGTATTCTCCATCTTCCATTTGATTAAAGTTACTTCCACCTGGTGCTAGATCATTAATCGTTCCTCCAAAGTTTGTAAACATAGTATATCCAGTCGATGGATCCGTGATATCTCCGTTAGGATCAGTTCTTCTATTGATATCCCATCGACAGTTAAATCTAACTTTCCACTCACCACTTCTAAGGATAGTACCCTCAATTTTGAATTCTGTATCATTTTCTGAAACAGACCCTGTAAGAGGAGTTTCTGTGGCCCAGCCCCCTTCAGTTGCATTTCCAATAATACTTGCTGAATTAATTTCATGAATAATAATCTCTGATCTCAACTCATCATGCGCTACTAAGTATAAACCTGCAGAAGCAATGTTAAATGCAGCACCGTCAGCCTCAGCAGTAATTACTGTATAATCATTGTTGTCACAAGATGACCCCGTATCAGTTACCATTTCCGCAGCTCCTCCAACCGTAGCCGTAATTTCTTTGTCTGTTACTTGTACAATGTTATAATTTCCTGCTGCTAAGTATAAATAATTAGCAGAAAATCCAGACCTATCTTGAGCTCCAAAATCTAAACCAGCAACTTGTTGAGGATTTAAAATAGCAGACCCTGCAGGATCCTCACCTTCTAAGGTCATATAAAGTCCATTTCCAACATTAACATCACCTGTGCCTGGATCAATGACAATAGGGTCATCATCTCCACAAGATGTGATCACTAATAAAGAAGCAACAACCATAAATAATGGTAAAACGCTCAATAATTTTTTCATAATAATTTATTCTAATTTGGTTAATCAAATATTTTGCTGGATAGTGTCAATGTGACAATAACCCCTTGATGTAAAGTTAATATAAATTTTATAATCCATGCAAAACAAAAGGAAAATTTCAGTCAATTTAAGACTAGGGAAATTTTATACTGTGAAATTTACTCCACCATTGGCTTTTCTTTTTTCATAAGCCGTCGAGTCAAAGCTGTATAATTTGGCAGGTCGATGGGAAACTTCGTCTTGGATTTCTCCCAAATCCGTTAATACATCAAGCGATTTGAGTTTTCTTCTGAAATTTCTTTTGTCAAATTTAATCCCGAGTACCACTTCGTAAAAGCTCTGTAATTGATTCAAGGTAAATTTCTCCGGTAGGAGTTTAAATCCAATGGGCTGTTGCCGAATGGTTTTTTTTAACTTGATGAGTGCGGAATCTAAAATCTTTTTGTGATCATATGCCATTTCTTCAATTGTCGCGACATCAATCCACGTCAAATGCCTGTTCTGTGCATCCACAATGGCAAAATCTTCAATTTGAACTAAAGAATAATATCCAACGGTAATGACTCTGGAAAGAGGATGACGATCGATGTCTGAGAATACACCTACATCTTCCATATAGATATTTTGCAATCCTGCCCGTTCTCGGAGAATACGTTTTGCAGCCTCATTAGTGGTTTCTTCTCGATAAAGAACATCTCCTAAAAGGGAAAGTTTATCCACATATGGTTTTGTAGTACATTCAATTGTCAGCACATTTAAACTTTCTTGGTTGTATCCAAATATTACACAGTCAACCGTGCATAACAAACCAAATTTGTCCATGATCTCAAGTGGATCAATTTGCCCTACTTCTATATATGTGTCTTTGTTTTTCAAACTGCTCTAGAATTGAATATGAATGTATTTAATATTTTGCAAATAAAAAATTTATATAAATTCACTAGATGAAATATCTGATCTTTATCCTTTTTATTCTTCCTGTATGTCTGAATGCTCAATCTACTATTGAGAAAATCGAACCACCATTTTGGTGGCAAGGAATGAAGAATTCCGAACTTCAATTAATGGTGTATGGTGAAAATATTCAAACACTGAATCCTAAATTTGATAAAAAGGGAATCAATATAAAAAAGGTTCACAAGGCTGAAAGTCCCAACTATTTATTTATCGATATCGAAATTTTGAGTTCGGCACAAACGGGTATATACCATCTTCTGCTTGAAAAAGAAAATCAAAAAACGATTAAATATCCATACGAAATAAAAGAGCGTAGCGTAGGATCTGCTGAGCGAAAAGGAATTGATCAGTCGGATGTCGTTTATTTAATTACACCAGATCGATTTGCTAATGGAGACCCTTCGAATGATGTAGTCGATGGGTTGCGAGAAGGACATAATAGATCCTTAGAATATGGACGGCATGGGGGAGATTTAAAAGGAATCAACGATCACCTCGATTATATAAAAGAAGTTGGTTTTTCCACCATTTGGTTAAACCCTGTCTTAATTAACGATCAAGACAAATGGTCTTACCATGGCTATGCTTCTACCGATTATTATCAAGTGGATCCTCGATTTGGTACAAACGAAGCGTATGAAAAATTAGCATTAAATGCCAAAAAGAAAGGCCTCGGAATGATTATGGATATTATAGTGAATCATTGCGGCAGTTTTCATCAATGGATGAAAGACCCACCGTTTTCTGATTGGATTAATAATCAAAAAGGAGAATACCAAGAAACAAATCATCGAAAAGAAACTTTACTCGATCCATACAAATCTGAGTACGACCGTAAAATTATGACCGAAGGGTGGTTTGTTCCCGCCATGCCAGATTTAAATCAGCGGAACAAATTCATGTCCACATATTTAATACAAAATTCTATCTGGTGGATAGAGTATGCACATTTGACAGGTATTCGACAGGATACGTACTCTTATCCATTTAGAGAGTTCATGACGGATTGGACATGTGCAATTAAAAATGAATACCCTAATTTCTATATTGTCGGAGAGGAATGGATTGATGATCCTAGTGTTATTGCCTATTGGCAAGAGGGGAAAGTAAACCAAGATGGATATACTTCTTGTTTACCAGGTTTAATGGATTTTCCTTTTTGTTTTGCGCTTCATAAAGCTTTGACAGAAAAAGAATTTTGGGATAGTGGACTGATTCGATTGTATCAATCCTTGTCTAGGGATTTTCACTACGCGGATCCATCACAATTGATTGTGTTTCCAGATAACCACGATATGAAACGAATATTTGTGGAAATGGAAGAGGATGTAAATAAGTATAAACAAGCCATTGCCTTTATAATGACAACTCGTGGAATTCCTCAGTTGTACTATGGGACTGAAATTGCAATGAACGCAGGAAAGAATGGAAGCCACGGTTTACTCCGAGCTGATTTTCCGGGAGGCTGGGTAGGAGATAGTACAAGTATTAAGGATGGAATTCAGATGACAGATTTGCAAACGGAGGCTTTGACTTTTTGCTCTGAGTTGATCAATTGGCGAAATTCTAATAAAGTAATTCATCATGGTAAACTGAAGCATTTTATTCCAAAAGATGGGGTGTATGTTTATTTTAGAGAACATGCAGATCAGGCCGTTATGGTCATTTTAAATAAAAATGAAAAGGAATATTCATTGAGCTTGAAAAGGTTTGACGAGGTATTAAATCGATACAAATCCTATTCTTCTTATAATGATGATCGTGTCTTTGATTTAACTGAAACCCTACTTTTAAACGATGACTTTTTAATTCTCGAATTGGCAAAATGATCGGTTTAATTGAGTAGTAATTTTTTATGACATTAGGAAATTGTTTTCTAGAATCAAAATATTTGGAGTCATGAGTACTTTATGGTCAAAATTGTTACTTGGTACATTATTATTAATCATCTTTTTTTTCGCTTGCAAAGCGGAAAATAAAAAGCCTGATACCAAGATCACAGCAGAGGTTATTTTAGAGAATAAAGTCCAGTTGGATTCTATTTTAAATTCTTATGTGGATGGAGGCTATTATCCTTTTGTTTATGCTCGAATAGAAAATTTGGATGGCAGTGTTTTATACGAGCACTCTCGTGTCAATGATGAATTTCTTCCCAATAGTACCATAACCAAAGACTCTTGGATAAGGATTTGGTCTATGAGTAAAATAGTCACAATTTCTATTGTTTTGGATTTGATTGAAGATGGCTTATTGAATTTTGATGATCCAGTGGCAAAGCATATTCCGGAATTTAAGAACTTAAAAGTTGCCTTAACACATGATGGTAAAAAGTTAGGAGATTTGGCATGGGGGAATAGAGGTGATGCTTGTCCTTTGCAGTATGTGGCCAATGATTCCATAATGACCATTCGTCATTTGTTAACTCATAAAGCTGGATTCTATTATGCCAATACCGGATTTGCATGCTTAGATTCCATGTTGGCAAAAAAGAATGTTGTTCGATCAAAAGATCAACAAGAGTTCATTAACCATTTGGCAGAATTGCCTTTGATGCAACATTCAGGTGATACCTATTTTTATGGTTTAAATACTACTGTGCTCGGCTTTGTTGCTGAACGTGCCGCGGGTAAAAACTTGAAAGATTTAGTTGTAGAGAGAATTACTGATCCATTGAAAATTAAAGGTTTACGTTACGGTTTACCAAAAGAAGGAAAATTGCCTCCTACTTTTACGGGGCGAGATTCAATATTGCGGCTGGCAAAAAGAGGAGAGTTGGATATCATGGGACCTGACGTTCCCGATTATGATTTGGAGCATGAATTGTATTTAGGTGGAGAAGGAATGATCGCCACGGCCGATGGTTATACGGATTTTCTGAGAATGTTACTGAACCATGGAACCCTCAACGATACTCGATTTTTAGATCACTCTACTGTGGAGGATATTTATGCGCCGCATGCTCAATTGGACAATCCTTATGGTCATGATGGATATAATCTCTGGGTGAGTGGAGATTCGATGAGAATAAATCAACAAGGAGATAAGGGACTTTGGATTGGTGGCGGTTATGAGTCTACGCAATTTTGGGTTGATCCTAAACGTGATTTTGTAGGCGTCATCCTTACGCAAAATAATGAAGTGAGAAATCCGGGATATCAAATGGTGTCGCAATTCAGTAGCTTACTTTATCAATCGATTTTTAAGGAAGAATAATTTGTATTGATGCTTTTCAGATGGATTATACGATATGACACTTGATTTTACTTATTTGATTTTCTTCTGAAAATAACATACTTCATCGACCTTGTAATGATCGGGTAGGCCATCAGTATTTTCTAATTGCTTTGTGCCTAAAAAATCGAAGCCCATTTTTTTATACAGATTAATCAATCCATGATTGAGTCCAACCGTATCCATCCTTAGATATTCTAATCCCATTTTTTTTCCTTGATCATTGGCCCATTGAAATAGCTTCTGAATCAATTTTTGACCTCTAAAATTGGGATGGGTTGCTGCGCGATGAAGGTAAAGCGATGGTGACTGGTCGTCTCCCCAAATGATCTCATCTTGTAATGTCGTCACCCAAATACACGCAATTTGATCATCGATGACCAACTTCCATTGTCTTTTTTCATTAATTTCTTGGACGATCAACTCTTCCGAAAATTCTGGCCAATGAACTTGCTTTTTGGATTTCATATAATCGGTGGCGATACGGTACAATTCTAATATGCTAGTTAGGTCTTTTAAATTACTGTTTTCGATATGCATGTTTCAAAATTAAATACTTAAAGCAAATTCTAAAGCTCATCACGATGATTGATTCTTATTTTGTTCATAATATTCCAAGATGTGTTTTGGGATCTTCATGTCCTTGGGTTTACCCTCATCTGGTATCGGAAATTCTGCCACCTGTTTTAATGGAACCAATCCTGCCCAAATATCAAGTTGGTAATCTTCTGGTTCATCTGCAACACCAGTTGCCCTAATTTTTGCCGATGCGGTTTCGATGGTTAGTTCGACTACTAGGGTGCGATCTAATTCTTCTAAATGGATTGGTCTTAATGTCTCCCAATGATCTTTGATCATGTGATTGACGACACATTTTAGTACTTTTCTTTTTTCTTGGTCGCCTTCTATTTTACGAACCGAACCAAATATGTTTACTGAACGATAATTGACGGAATGATGTAATCCCGAACGTGCAAGAACCAAAGCATCTAAATGCATGACACTCAAACTTGCTTTTTTTGCCTTGAGTAAAGCCAAGAGCATTCTGTTGGCATTTGAACCATGTAGATAGATTTTATTTTCCTTTCGACCATATGCCATGGGTAGTGCAATTGCCTGATCTTCGTAAATGTAGCTGACATGAGCAATGAATCCAGCATCTAATATTTCATTGATTTGATCGATATCATAACTGGCCCTTTTATGTCCTCGCTTAATTTGATTTAATTTTGATTTTGGATATTCATTCATAAGTTTAGTTTTTTTGAGAATACAAAATTTTTGTAGTTGGTTTCATTAACCAAAAAATCAAGATGACCCACTTTTAAGTATTTGTTTTTTTCATAGAATCTAATCGCTCTTCGATTCTTTTCATAAACGGAAAGCCATATGGAATCTTGTTGCATCAATTTGGCTTGTTGTTCTACATAATGTATCAAAGACTGACCGATTTTTAAATGGATAAAATCCGACATGATGTAAATACGCTCTAAACGACATGGATTGTTACTTGTCACCTTTTCGTGGAATGCATTTAGAACAAGCTTGGCATATCCCACCGCTTTGTTTTTATTGTAGATGAAGTAGAATATATTTTGTGGATCATTAAACTCTATTTCAATTTGATGCTTAGAAAAAGCTTTTTGAATATAGGCTTCAAGATCCTCCATGTTTTGGATATAGGTGTTTTTAGCCATCTCCGCTAGTAGATTAATTTGAGACGGATCGACTTTTTTAATGTTAATCATAGCTAGCTTGAATTTTTTTTAGTGATCTAATCCGATAGAGATGCAATACTACGGCAATCGAACATCCGATAATGATCGGAAAAGCTTGAAGTAATAGCCCATAGAAAATGTAGATTACATTGGCCAATAACGAGAATAAACGAAGCTTGAATTCTCCTTTGGTCGACATCGAATATAAGTTGATCACCAATCCAACGTAGCCGATAATATCTATGGTTAAATTGCTCATGCGCTATCTCTGATAAGGAGGAATGTTTTTATATTTCATTGTGTTTGTTGCGGCTTTCGCCGAATCTTTAGGTTTGAATATTCTAAGAGTTGAAGCAGGATGTTGTTTGATCTCCGCAGCAGGTCGAATAGGTCGGGGTACAAAATTTCCTGAGCAGCTTGGACACACATTCTCAAAAACATTGATCGCGCAATCTTTGCAATAGGTACACTCAAAAGAGCAAATCATGGCTTCGGTAGAAGTATTAGGCAAATCTTTGTTACAGTGCTCACAGCTGGGTCTTAATTCTAACATGATTAAAATTGATGAACATTAATTTATTTATTCAAATCAAAGGTAGTACATTTATGGACTACAATAATCGTCCAGAATTGATATAAACGATAGTCCAGATGTTTCCTTGGAGCACCAGTATAGTTTTTGATCGAAATACTAATCAAGCCTTGTATTTGCAACTGGCAAATCAAATCATTCAACTCATCAAGCTTCAAATTCTAAAGCCCAATACTAAATTGCCAGGAAGTAGATCCTTAGCAACACAATTAAAGGTGCATCGAAAAACGATCGTAGCATGTTATGACGAATTATTGTTACAGGGTTGGCTTGAAAGTATACCCAAGAAAGGAACTTTTGTGCATCGAAATTTACCAGAATTAAAATTACAGAAGTTAAAGGATGATGTCGTTCATGGAAAGAAAATACAATCAGGTTTTTCATTTTACAGAAATCCCAGTTTAACTCCAAAGCGAATTAAGAAAGAGAAGGATATTATTTACATCAATGACGGAATATCCGATGCTCGCTTAACTCCTCTTAATGAAATTGCTAGAACTTATAGGAGGATTGCATCTAAAAAAAATGTCTTTGATCATCTATCCTATGGGACGACTTATGGAAATGATGAATTGCGGAACGTCCTCGTAAAATATTTAAATTCAACGCGCGGCCTAAATGTAAAAAAGGAGAATATTTTGATCACAAGAGGTAGTCAAATGGGCATCTGGTTATCTTCTAAATTATTGCTTAAAAGTGATGATGTAATCGTTGTAGGTAAGACCAATTATGCCTCAGCTGATTATAGCTTCATAAATCAGAATGCAAAACTTTTAAGAGTTTCTGTTGATGATCATGGAATGGTTACGGAGGAAATTGAAACGATATGTCGGAAACAACAAATTAAAGCGGTTTTCGTGACCTCTCATCACCATCATCCTACGACAGTTACGCTTTCAGCCAAAAGAAGATTACATCTTTTGAATCTCGCGCGGCAACATAATTTTGCCGTTATCGAGGATGATTACGACTATGATTTTAATTATAACCACGCACCAATTTTACCTCTAGCTAGTCATGATTCTAACCAAAACGTGATATATATTGGTTCGCTATGCAAAACAGTTGCCCCTGTTTTTAGAATAGGGTATTTAATCGCTTCTAAAGAATTTGTGGATGAAGCTGCCAAACTACGAGGGTTTATTGATAGGCAAGGGGATGCCTTACTTGAAATGACCTTTGCTAGTTTTATTAAGTCAGGAGACTTAGATCGACATATTCGAAAAGTATTAAGAGTATATCAACAGCGTCGTGATCTTTTTTGTCAACTTTTAAAAGAAAGATTGAGCGATATTTTTGAATTTGAAATCCCGATTGGTGGTATGGCGGTCTGGATTAAATTAAATCCAAAATACTCCTGGGATGAATTTTCATCGAAGGCCGAAGAACAAAAAGTGGACATAGGTAATTGGCGTCGCTATGATCTTGCTAAGCAGGGACATAATTGCATTCGTATCGGCTTTGCTTCTTTCAATGAAATTGAAATTAGAGACTTGATCAATAGGATGGAAAGGGTAGTTCAAAATCTGTAGTCTAGAAAAATATTTTTTGGGAATGTTCTACTGTGCTATTTTGAATAAATCAAAATTATTAATACCCAGTTCATCGACAATTAGGGTATTCCATTCTTTTAACCTTGCCAGGTTTCTTCCGGCAAACGCTTCTTTTTTTAGTTCGGCTTGCCATTCTGATAATTCTTTATTTATCTTTTTATAGATTTCTTCTATTTCTTTTAGAGAATGATCCTGAGTCTCTAATTCGTTCATTAATCTTCTTCTAAAGTGTTCTGCTAAATCAAAATAGATATTCGCGTAAGCCAATAAAGCATCATCAACTTCTAAATAATTAAAAGTTTTGTAAGGGTCCATAATCGCACTCGATTCAAATAGGAATCCATCATTGGTTTTTAATATATCTAGATACAATACAGTTTCTATCTCTAATTTGTCCGATAAGAAATTAGTCTTCGCAATGCGATTTTTGAAATCATGACTATTTTCTAAACGAATTTTTTTAGTATTTTTTTTCAAAAGGATTCTATTTTTGGGAGACCATTGTTCATAGGAACTTTCAAAAAAATTCTCCTTATCCGGAACCATCTCTTTGAAATTTTTTCCATTCGATTTTATGTTCTGCAGTAAATCTTTTTGTTGCTGGGAATGTTTAATTTGATTTTGTTTTTTTAAATCATTCCAAATGATAGTATCAGGGTTGATGGTCATCAATCGGTAATCAGATATTTTTTCAGGGTATTCTATTTTAGGTACAAAAAATTGATCGTTGTGGTCATAGAGATGAAGAATGGATTCTGTGTTTACAGTAAAAGTTTCATCCAGGTGATTAGAAACTTCGGCATTATAGTTTAGTTTAATAAAGTTTAATTGACTAAAATTTTGTTCTGTTTCGTACGAAAGAATAAGTGAAAAATTAATCTTGTTAATATCGATCACATGTAAGCCTTCAAAAAGTTTGTTTCCACGGCCGTCAGAAAATAGCTCGATTTTTTTTAGAACATTTCGATTGGGGTGAACCCACATGCTTCCTGAAAATAGATTCTTTCGATCTTTTTTTGGAGTAAATTTTATTTCAAGTAGGTCGTCCAATCGATTAGAGACCTCTAGCTTATAAAGCTTCTTTAATTTTCGTTTGGAAAGTTCTAAAGGATTTGTTGGAAATAAATCGTGCTTATCTAACAAGGAATACATCGAGATCGATTTGCTGATGTTAATATTAATAAAATAACCCCCATTAGATGTTTGTAAAACGTAGGATCGTCCGTTTTTGTACACCAAGGATTCAATGCTTCTATTTTTTGTTGAGGCATTGTAGAAGAGCTCAGAAACTTCCAGAGTCAGTGAATCGTTTTTCGAACTTGTGAATAGATATGCTTTGCTTTTGGATACATGTTTTTCTTTTTTGATGTTTTTCTTCACATCATCGACCATGTCGTAGAGAAAATCATTATTGGCATAAACAGTAACTTGGTCAATGGTAGCTGTCGATATCGATAGTTCAATCTTTGCTTTGTTTTGTATTTCTGCAGCAGGGATAAACTTGTCTTGATACCCTAGGAAGGAGATTTTTAGAGTGTCTTCTTTGTTACAACGAATCTCAAAGTAACCATCATCGTTAGTTATCGTTCCTGTCTTATCAATAGTTTTGATGACATGGGCATATGGAATCGATTCTTTCGTGGATTCATCAATGACATAGGCACGAATATTTTTTTGAGCATTTAAAACATTCATCAAGGCAATAGACAAAAAAATAATGCTCAGTAGGTAAGGGCCTTTTTTCATTTGAACTTTGATTAAAATATCTACTCTAATTTGTCAAATCCTAAGTAGAATTACTACTTGCAATATGTCTAAAATTAATCCTTGTCTCAAAACTTACAAAAGGAGGTAAATATTTTACGTGAAGTATAGATCTATTTGGTTCCTGGTTAAGTGTTTGAACCCGGATTATTTATTAGAAAATCTATTCCGACTTGAAATACCTACAAAATATCCCATTTCATTAAGTTTTCTCACTTCACCATAGTGGTGACTATGCCTCAGCTCCAAAACTTCATATTTTATTGGTCTTTCATGTCTCAAAACGAAGTTTTAATGAATAATCCGGGTTTAAGAATCAACATTTAGGCTCATAAACTTATAATCGAATGATTGGTTTTGTATTCTGAACATATCCTCAACCTGACTTATTAGTTTAAATTCCATTTTCTCGTAGAGTCTAACGGCAGCAAAATTATTTGCAAGGACTTCTAAATCAATCCAACTAATTTCTGATTTATGTTTACAATAGTTGATGACAAATTTTAGTAACTGTTGACCAAGCTTTAAGTTTCTGAACTTGATATCGGTTCCCATGCCAAGCAGTACTCTATGTTCTGTATTTAATTCTTTTCGTGGACGAATGTCAATGTGTCCGACGATCTTTTTGTCCTCGTTTATCGCAACCCATAGTTTTCTCCAGCCCGACTCAAATATCTTTTTACGTGCACTCAATGCAAACTTAATCTCCCAATCTTTGTCGAAAGCCGATTGTTCCTTACTCAGGGGAAGAAAGAAAACATTGTTGTCACCATTTTCGGAAAGGTGCTTTTTTAAATACTCTAAAAACTGGTTGAGATTTTCTTCTGTTATTTCTTCTATTCTTATTTCATTCACCCTAATGTAATTGAAGTTGTGAGAACATTGATGCTAGATAAAATTACTTGAAATTTATTTCAGAATATTTAAAGTGTGTATGCCTTGCGATGAATTAATATTCAAGTTTAAATCTAAAAGCTACTTTTTTTCTTGGCGTAAAATTTTCTCCATTTTTCGACCTTTGGCTAATTCATCAATGAGCTTTTCCATTTGACGACATTGCTTGTACAATGTAAACTCGTTTTCAATTTCTTCAATGCGATAACCACAAACAACGCCCTTGATCATATGTTCATTGGGATGGATAGTGGCTTTTTCAAAAAAGCTTCGGAAGCTCACTTTTTCATCAATGAGGACTTGCAAGGTGTCTTGATCAAAACCGGTAAACCAAGTAATGACTTGATCGAGTTCTTCTTTAGTGCGACCATTTTTGATGATTCGATTTAGGTAATGAGGATAGATCGACCCAAAGATCATGTTGGCTACTTGTTCGTTTTTTTTAGCGGTGACTTTCATAGAACAGACGATTGCTTTAAAATTTCAAGTTACAGTATTTCTCAATAATTATTCTAATTTTCGAAATTTTCAGACTATGACTGGAATCACAGTCAAATTGGATTTGAGAATGATTCTTCCGATTTTATATTCTCCCTCTAACGAGGATCAATATCTCATTCAATAATGACGAAATAGTCCTTAGTTTTCAGTTCCTTTATATTTTAAAGCTTAATTATTTGCATCGTTCCGAAATCAATACAACTTTTAATCGAAGAGTTTGTTATTTGGAGGATTGAAAACAGGAGTTTGGAATCAGAACAAAATAGAGAATATTAAGTGCTGCTCCCTAATGACTAAACACATAAAGAATGAACCATCCACGCTTAAGGCAGCGAATCATTTCTTCCATTATCGGAATTTTGTTGATCGTTTCAGCTGCATACTATTCAGGAATCTTAAAATCCAGCAAGAAACAACCCGAGCAAAGTAATAAAATCAAAGTGACCAATGTGATTTATGCGCCGGTTGAGTTGAAAAGCGCTTCTGTAGCGATTCGTTCGAATGGGACACTGACTGCAAAGAATAAAATTGATATTGTGAGTCGGACCCAAGGCGTTTTTAAAGGAGGAGATCGCGCTTTTCGATCAGGAGTCTATTTCAATGAAGGAGAGGTCATGATCTCTATTGATAATGATGAATATCTTGCAAATCTTCGCGCTTCCAGAGCTCAATTGTTGCAGAGCATTACCTCCATTTTAGGAGATCTAAAATTTGATTATCCCGAAGCATTTGACA
>JAHDCZ010000077.1 GCA_020629615.1 Saprospiraceae bacterium | reverse complement strand
ACTACATTTAAAAGAAAAATTAAATTGGGGACAATTATGTTTACGATCAAATATAAAAGTTGATAAAAAACAAATTCAGTCACTGGTTAAATGCAATGATGATGTCTTGCTTGTATAGGTTTTTTTATCAGATGAGGATCCATAATCATATTTAGAACTGGAATTCTTTATCAATTAATATAAACGTAATTACTTCCACATTTATTAAATCACTTTAACTCTTGAATAAATACCATCAGATTTTCAGACTCAGCAAGGCGTAATTTCTTTTTAAGCCTTGATCGGGTAGATCGTACAGAAGATTTTGCGACGTTCTGAATCTTTGCTACTTCAGCAACTGAATAATTTAGTTTTAAAAACGAACAATGTAATAAATCCAGATTGGTTAAATTATTATTAATAGAAAGTAACAACGGGTATAGATCCGATGCATAAACTTTTACCTTTTTCAAGTACTCAATTCTATCATCGCGAGTATCCTTTAAATAATTTATCTCATCTCTAAGTTTCCGGATATCATTGGATGTATTAGCAGCCATAACTTTTTTAGTAAACTTTTCGATATAGTTATTATCCACTTCTTGTACCACCTTTAAGGTATTCAAATGTTTTTCCGCCATTTCGCCTTGTATCATTGAAACATTTCTAAATTCTTCCGCTGCTGCCAACTTTAAACGTAACAAGTACATTCTATATATTACCACAAAAACAAACATTAACAAGATGAAAATTCCAGCAAAAATAGCCATTTTTAAGTTTGATAATTTCTTTTTTGCTTTAATGCTACGTTGCAATATAAATTCTTGAATATTACTGTAAAACTGATAGTTTACTTCAGCTACATTATACCTTAGAAAGTCCAATTCATCAAATTCAATAATTGAAAACACATCAGGATTTTTTAGTGATAATAGAAAATCATAGACTTCAGGCAAATGGAATTCGTATCTCATTTCTGATTCAAAAATTTCTTTTACTACAGGCTTCAAATATAATAGTGCTGAACTTGTATCCCCTTTTAAAGTTAGTGTCTTCGCCAAATTTATCGAGGCTGAAAAGAAACCTTCATCATAATCATTCCTTCGTATAGTATCAATTTCATTCTGAAAGTAAACATGAGCCTTGTCCAAGAAGCCATTATTTCTAAATGATACAAATAAGTTAGGTAGTAAGTTTGGTCGGTTTTCTAATGTACACATACTGTCATGTTTAGAAAAATAAGTTAAGGCTGATGAGAATTTTTTTTGAGCCCTTCTTAACAAAGCAAATAAATAAAGTCTATCAATTTCTTGAATATCACAACTATACTTATTAATTAGCATTTCTGCCTTCGCGGGATCCAAATTAATATTCGCGCGAAGCACCTTTAATATTCCACCTTTTTTATCATCACCATTCATTCGAGAGTAGATAGAAAAAAAATCATCAGAGAATTTGCTTATTATATATTTGTCCAGTTCATTTAACTCATACTCTAATGAAACCATTTTAATCAAGTCAGCAAGTAAACCTCCGAATAAATTATAATTCATTTCTTCACCATAATCCATCAATAACCTTAAATTTATTTGCTTCTTAGATTCAAGATCTTTTAGCTTACTTTTCATGTGATTTTGGACCAAAAAATCAAACATTTTGTCATTGCCACATTTAAGGCTAACACAAACAGCATCCAAAAAAACATTATCGCCTGCCGTAAATAAATCAAACTCTTCAATCTTTTCAAAAGTCAGATCCTCACATTTCAGGAAACTATTGTTATCCCAGTCATTAGACTTATCAGAAACTTTAAGACAATCTAATAGAACAAATACTCCAACTATGCTGATTATAAATAGGCATGATATATAAATCAAAAATGTTCGTTTTAAAAATCGGGACCCCATCTATCTAAACTACTTAACTAAAATAAAGAATGTCTTAAATCTCATCTAGAAAAAACTCATAAACACATATTTTCCATTTAGGTTTCTGATTTAAAACTAATAATTTTCTGGATCCTTCTCCTCATTTACGAGATCGATGACTTGATTTTCTTCGTCGATTTCATCTGTCTCTACTTTCAAATTGTCAATGATAAACACTTGACGATCCGGGGTATTTTTACCCATGTAGTAACTGAGTAGGTCTTCGATTTTCGTATCCTCTTTAAGCACAACAGGTTCAAGTCTGATATCCTCACCAATAAAATCTTCAAATTCATCAGGAGATATTTCACCCAGTCCTTTGAATCGGGTTATCTCTGCTTTACCTCGCAATTCATTGATGGCATCTACTCGTTCTTGATTGGTGTAGCAATAGAATGTTTTCTTTTTGTCTCGGACTCTAAACAAAGGTGTTTCTAAAATAAACAAGTGCCCTTGTCGAACTAAATCTGGAAAAAACTGAAGGAAGAATGTCAGCAACAACAATCGAATGTGCATCCCATCAACATCGGCATCCGTTGCAATCACCACTTTGTTGAATCGAAGATCCTGAAGGCCATCTTCAATGTTCAAGGCGTGCTGCAATAAATTGAGTTCTTCATTTTGATAAACAACTTTTTTGCTCAAGCCAAAACAGTTTAGAGGTTTACCTCTCAAACTAAATACTGCCTGTGTCTGCACATTCCGTGCTTTTGTAATGGATCCGCTAGCTGAATCCCCCTCGGTAATAAATACTGTGGTGGCATCTTTTAATTCCTGATCCTTTCCTCGTTTATCATTATAGTGCTTTCGACAATCACGCAACTTTTTATTGTGAATGTTTGCCTTCTTAGCTCTTTCATTTGCAAGCTTTTTGATACCTGCTATATCCTTTCTCTCTCTTTCTGACTGTTGTAATCTTTTCAACAGTGCCTCTGCGACCTCTTTATTCTTATGTAAAAAATTATCCAAGTTGTTCTTCACAAAATCCATAATAAAAGCGCGTACGCTCGGACCATCGGGACCAATATTTAAAGAACCCAATTTGGTTTTGGTTTGTGATTCAAAAACTGGCTCTTCGACTCGTACACTTATCGCTCCGATTACAGAGGCCTGAATATCTCTTGAATCAAAATTCTTACTATAAAAATCTCGAAGCGTCTTGACGATTGCTTCTCTATAAGCCTGAAGATGTGTTCCACCTTGAGTGGTATATTGACCATTGACAAAAGAATAATACTCTTCGCCATATTGTTGTCCATGCGAAAGGGCAATTTCGATATCTTCTCCTTTCATATGAATAATCGGATATCTCAATGCTTCAGGGTTGGTCTTTTTACTTAAAAGATCAAGCAGTCCATTCTTTGAGTAAAGTACTTTCCCGTTGAAATGTATTTTTAGGCCTGCGTTGAGATAGACATAGTTCCAAAGTTGATTTTCAATATAGTCTAGTCGGTACTTGTAATTTTTAAAAATACTGTCATCCGGTATGTATTCTACCAAAGTACCATTGTCTCCTTTTCCTTTGACGATTTTCGTTTCTGAAGTCAACTCCCCTTTAGAAAACTCTGCACTTTTAGTTTTTCCGTCTCTGAACGCTTGAACTTTAAAATAACCAGATAATGCGTTGACCGCTTTGGTACCAACCCCATTCAATCCGACTGACTTTTTAAAAGCTTTGGAGTCGTACTTTCCTCCAGTATTCATTTTAGAGACTACATCCACAACTTTACCGAGCGGAATACCTCGACCATAATCACGGACTAAGACTTTGCCATCTTCGATTTTAATTTCAATATCTCGCCCATTACCCATGACGAATTCATCGATAGAATTATCGATCACTTCCTTCAAGAGAATATAAATACCGTCATCAGGAGAAGATCCATCTCCCAATTTACCAATATACATCCCTGGACGCAATCGAATATGTTCCTTCCAGTCTAAGGACTTAATATTATCTTCTGTATAACTTACTTGACTCATAATCTCTACTTCAATTTTACATTCTAAACATAAAATTAATAATTCATATTAAATTAAGTACCTACTTGTAAGTATTTGATACTACGAAAGTTAACTTAGAATGAAAATCGGGCTAGAAATCCATTTTTACCACAGACATATACTGAGTTGGGGTCTGAATAATGCAATCCCATAAGATCTGGAGCTCCGTTTAATTTGTATGCTTTCCAAGATTGTCCACCATCAGTTGTGTGGAATAATTTGCCCTCATTGGCAACGATGACTGCATTGTTTTCATCGATAAATTCGAATTTATTAAATCCACTTACTTGTTCAAATGCCGATTGAGATTTTATTTTATCCCAACTGGTGCCGCCATTCGTGGTTTTTAGAATTGTCCCGCTCTGACCAAGAATATAACCGACATCTTGTGACACAAATTGAATGTCCTTATAAAAATCACCTTCAATATCTTGAATCACCCAACTTTCACCGTTATCAGATGATTTCAAAACAAGACCAAAGCCTACAGCAATCCACGTATCATTTCTGAGATGAGTAACTGCCGATAATTCATTTTCAAGCTCTTCTGTATGTAAGACTTCTAAATTTTGATTGAGCGTGTAAATAACACCTGTCATATAAGCATGACCTCCAACAACGACAATGCGATCTTCTGAAATAGAAATATCTTTTAAGATTTTAGCGATGTCTACATTGGGTAGTTTTTTAAAATTCCATTGCGGATTATTTGCCTTTCGGCGAAAAAAATAGGCGTCGAAACCCACAGCCAGGATTTCTTCCTGTCTTTGCTCAAGATGCGTAATGGTCTTTGAGGTATCTAAAACCTGAGTTAGGTTATTACCGTCCAATCGATAGATAGCTCCAGCGTTCCACAATTTTCCACCTGAAATAAACACCGTTCCATCTGGCATCTCTTGGACATCCATCAACCATAGGTCATCATCGTCAAGTGATAAATTCTCAAAGTTAATTTCGGATACATCCGAACAAGAATATAATAAGAATAGAATGAGTAAATATCTGAACTTCATAAGAAGTTACTTTTCCTCTTGCTGATATAATCTGGAGAAAGTGGGGAAACTAGCGCTCCCGTAATGTGAGAAACAATTAATATGGCTTAAGCTTAACTTGTAATTAGAAGTAAAGCTTTGGAAGAATTGTGACAAGGCATCAAAATCCATGTTTTTGGAGTTCGGTTTTGGATAATAAACGATATGCTTTAGCGTACCGTCTTTATTCCAAAAAACATTGATCCAAATCTTGACTCCTTTGATATCAAAATCTACCGTTTTTGCATAATTTTCAATATCAGATAACATTGTAAGCCAATTGTCGTAAGCCACATTCATAGAATCTTGACAAACAGACAAAAGCATTGTATTACACTCCCTTACCATATTTTCATATTCCATTTCATGCTCCCCGATCATGAATACTTTGGGTAAGTTCTGTGCGCTTGATGTACCTACGATGAACGTACTAAGCATTATAATCTTGGCACAAGAAAAGATGATATGTTTACAGGTTTTATTCATTTGAACAACTAAAATATAAAATATAAATGTCCTTTTGGTATATAAGCTCTTTTAATAATACGAGCATCCTAAGGGTTCATTTACTAATGAAACTCCATTTTTATCGGTCTAGTGTCCATTTTAGTCTATTTTATTGAATAATTAACGTTCGCTAATGGTTTAAAACCGCTCAGAAGGTTCTAATTTTGACCAAACGAAAGACCTATGATTATAGATATAATTGTCATTATCCTTGTAGCCCTTGGCTTTTACAATGGATTAAAAAGAGGATTAATTAAGACCGTTTTTGACACTTTGTCTCTGATGGTTGCAATTATCGGAGCGTTGAAACTATCTCCTTTAATGATTTCTTTAACCGAAAAAGTAATTTCGAATGCAGGAGTCGCTTTTATTCTAGGATTCGTGCTTAGTTTTCTTTTGGTCTTTTTTGTTATTAAGCACATAGGTAACCGATTAGAAGATGTAGTAGAGGCCGTAAACCTTGACTTCATCAATAAAGTATTAGGAGGGGCGGTCATGGCTCTATTTATCAGTGTGGTTTTAAGTTTTGTTCTTTACTTTGGAACGACTACAAAAATCATTTCTGAAACTGCTCGCGACCAGTCTTTTACTTATCGATTGCTTGAACCCTTACCAGAAGCATCCAAATCAGCATTGGAAAAAACGAAGCCTTTGTTTAAAGGCTTTTGGAATAAGATGATGGATACTTTTGATGCGATTAATGAAAAGGGCGAAGAATTAACGAATTAATCATTAATCATCGTCCAAATCTTATCCTTTAGTTCGACCAAACCCGTTTGTGCCACCGAAGAGAAAAATAAATAAGGAATATCAACGTCCAAATCTTCGATGAGCATTTCTTGTAATTCATCATCGATTAAGTCCGACTTTGAAATGGCTAAAAGCCTAGGTTTATGAATTAGCTCTTGATTATACATTTCTAACTCGTTTAAAAGAATTTCGTATTCTTTTGATATGCTTTCGGCATCAGCCGAAACAAGGAAAAGCAAAACAGAATTCCTTTCAATGTGCCGTAGGAATCTAACTCCTAGCCCCTTTCCTTCGTGAGCTTTTTCTATGATACCAGGAATATCCGCCATAATAAATGATCGACTATCTCTGTAAGATACAATCCCAAGATTAGGTGTTAATGTGGTAAATGCATAACTCCCTATTTTAGGTTTTGCGGCAGTGATGACTGAAAGTAAGGTCGACTTTCCTGCATTGGGAAATCCTACAAGTCCGACATCGGCCAAAACCTTTAATTCTAATATTTTCCATTCTTCCTTTCCTGGTTCTCCTTCTTGAGCAAATCTAGGTGATTGGTTCGTTGCTGTTTTAAAATGCGCATTCCCTTGACCACCTCGACCTCCAGCAACAATAATTCTTGTTTCATCATGTTCCGTTATTTCAAACATTTCCTCTCCGGATTCCGCATCTTTTGCTACGGTTCCCAAGGGTACCTCGAGAATTATATCCTCTCCTTGCGCTCCACTTGAATGGTTAGCGCCTCCGTTTCCTCCATTTTTACCTAAAACATGCTTACGGTATTTAAGGGATAGTAAGGTCCATAGGTTTCTATTCCCTTTCAGGATAATGTGTCCGCCTCGACCACCATCCCCTCCATCAGGGCCACCCTTTGAGGTAATTTTATCTCTATGAAAATGAGCGGAACCAGAACCTCCAGCACCTGAGCGACAACATATTTTGACGTAATCGACAAAGTTCTTTTCTGCCATGAGGTTTTTTATGCGCTTGTAAAAAGCGTATTAAAGTAAAGGGTCAATTTGATTAAAAAGTCGATTGGTAATATCGTCAATCGATCCAATTCCTGATACTTGATACGCTTTATCTTGTTTACTATAATAATCAAAGACTACCGCAGTCTCTTCTTTGTATACGCTAATCCTATTTCTAATGATTCCTTCATCAGAGTCATCTTTTCTACCCGAGGTTTTACCACGGTGAAGCAGTCGTTTAACGATCTCTTCCTCATCAACCTCTAGCGCAATTAAGGCGTTTACTTGTGAAGATTTTGCACTTAAAAATCGATCTAAAGCTTCTGACTGAACTATATTTCTAGGAAATCCATCCAAAATAAACCCTTTGGCTTCCGGGTGCATATTGACCTTATTTTCCAACATACCAATAGTAACTTCATCTGGCACTAATTCACCTTTCGAAATATATTCTTTTGCTTTTAAGCCCAAAGGAGTATCATTACCCATTTCGTATCGAAAAAGGTCTCCAGTAGAAATATGCATTAATCCATATTTTTCTACAAGACGTGTAGCTTGTGTTCCTTTTCCGGAACCTGGAGGACCAAATAAAATAATATTGACCATGGTGTTGTTTTGAGTCAAACCAAATAATTTCTTGAAAAAGGCTACAATATTAATGCTTCTTACGGTTTTTAGTTTAAAATATCATTAGAAAACAAATATTTTTTCTTCCAATACTCGCTTTCAGTGATTATGTCTTTGCGTACACCCTTTGAAGAGGTACTATGTATTACTTCAATCCGATCATCAGCTACCTTACATATTATGCCAACATGAGTAACTCTACCATCGGTTCCAAAAAAGGCCAAATCTCCGACTTCAGATTGGTACAAATTTTTCCTTTTTCCTTTTCTTGAAAGATCTTTTGAACTACCGCTCAATCGAATACCACATTGATTAAAAACATAGGTAGACAAGCCAGAACAATCGAAGCCTGTTTGTGGTTTCTTGCCTCCATATTTGTATTTAGTCCCAAGATATTTATTTGCTTCTTGAACCACTTTTACTCGTGTTGCCTTGGTCGAACGTGTTGTACGTGTTGTACGTGTTGTACGTGTTGTACGTGTTGTACGTGTATCAACTCTTTTTGTACGTTTATTGTAAGCAATTGTCCGCTTTTTCTTGGATTTCGAGGAAGAATAGGGAGAGATGAAACCATTTGAACACGAACTAAATGTAAAAATAGAAACAAGTACAAGCAGCGAAAACCGTAATAAACCGTTCTTAGTCATAGGAGAAATTGTTAATCTTCAGCGAATAACTTCTTCAATAAGGTTAGTTAATAAGTTTAATTAATTGCACAATGGGTCTCATTTCTATGATGACCCATTTTTTATATTACATATTATTTTAATATATACAATATTCGTACCAAGTCTGTTAACTAACAAAATAAAAAAGGCCTTGCGATATAATAACGCAAGACCTTTGATATATCTGATAAAGAAACTTGTCTATTCTTCTGTAACTTCTGCTTCTGTACCTTCAGCTGCTGCTTCGGCTGCTGCTTCAGCACTCTTAAGCGCCCTTGGGACTTCTACTGTAGCTACTGGAATTGCTCCGGCGTTGATTATTTCAACTCCATCAACTGCATGAATTTCTCTCACTCTTACCGCATCACCCAATTTAAGATTTGATATATCCACCGTTAACTTGTCCACTAAGTTTTCTGGAGTAGCCTTAATTTTAACTCTTCTAATTTGTTGAATTAATTTTCCCCCTTGAATAACTCCTGGTGATTCTCCAACAAATTCAATAGGAACCTCAACTTTAACATTGTGACCTGGCGTTAATTTCAAAAAGTCCATATGTACGATTTCATCCGTTACAGGGTGAAAAACGATATCCTTCAAAATACATTTATGAGTTTCACCATCAAGAGATACCTCCGCCAGTTTGAAATCTGAGGTATAAACCAAAGGCTTAACTTCTTTCTTTACAGTACTAAAAGATACATTGGTATCTCCACCATATACCACACAAGGAATTTTTCCTTGATTTCTGAGATTTCTAGTGGCTACTTTACCACCATTTGTTCTTTTCTCTCCTTTTATTGCTACAGTTTCCATGGATAAAATTCTTATTTTTTATAATCGGAGTGCAAAAATAGTGAAAAACTCAATGTAAACAACTATTTCTCAACAAATAAGGCAGCGATAGATTTGTATTCATGTGTATTTCGAATGGCCCTCGCAAACAACTTAGCACAAGATAGAACTTCAATGCGGTCGGATTTTCCTCTTAAGGGTATGGTATCGGTGACCACTAAGCTGGTCAACTGAGAATTATTGATGTTTTCATACGCATTTCCCGAAAGGACAGGATGTGCACATAGAGCCTTTACACTTTTGGCACCTTTATCCATCAAAGCATCCGCCGCTTTACATAATGTCCCCGCAGTATCAACAATATCATCTATCAATATGACATCTGCTCCTTCCACTTCACCGATCACAGTAATTGCCGCTACCTCATTGGCTCTTCTTCTTTCCTTATCACAAATCACCAAATCTCTTTCAAAATATTTGGCATAACTACGCGCCCTCTTAACTCCCCCAACATCTGGTGAGGCAAAAGTGACATTCGATAAGTCCATTTGCTTTAAATATGGAATGTAAATGGCCTCACTCTTCAGATGATCTACAGGTATATCAAAAAATCCTTGGATTTGATCTGCATGAAAATCCATCGTCATAATTCTATCCGCCCCAGCTGCTTGAATAATATTTGCGATTAATTTGGCAGAAATTGGTACTCTTGGTTTATCCTTCCGATCTTGTCTAGCGTAGCCAAAATATGGTATGACCGCCGTAATGTAACCTGCAGATGCTCTTTTAGCAGAATCGATCAAGAGCAATAATTCCATTAAATTGTCTGAAGGAGCAAATGTCGATTGAATAAAAAAGACTTGACTACCACGAACAGATTCTTGAATAACAGTTTGCATTTCACCGTCTTTGAATCTATTGACCTTAACATCGCCAAGACCATATCCATAATAATCAGAGATTTTTTCAGCAAGAAAGAGTGAACTCTCGCCAGAAAAGAGCTTGACATTTACCATTTTCAGTTCTTTTAATTGTTACAAAAGTAAGGATATGTTTGGGATTGTTGCGCCTTAAGTGTAAGTAAATAAATTGAATAAAAATCATAGGAATACTACCTTTACTTATTTATCTAGAATGATAAAAACATATGACCCAAAAAGACCGATACATCGTCGCTTTGTTCTTATTACTAGCGTTCATTTGGGGAAGTTCATTCATCTTAATAAAAAAATCCTTAGTCAGTTTTGAACCCTTTACTGTTTCTGCTCTTCGTGTCAGTATAAGTTCTATTTGTTTTGCCCCGATCGTATTTTATTACAGGAATGAAATTAATTGGAATCGATTAGCTCTTTTTATACTTATTGGACTAACTGGTAGTGGTATTCCAGCGTTTTTATATCCATTGGGCCAATCTCAAATATCATCATCTCTAGCTGGTGTTCTCAATGCCTTAACCCCTTTGTTTACCTTTATTTTCGCCGTAGTGATATTCAAGTCACCTTTTCGTTTCAAAAGCTTAGTTGGATTATCATTGGGATTTGTTGGGACCAGCATTTTAATACTTTATGGTGAGTCGCTTAGCGCGAATGTTAATATCTGGTATGCATTATTTATAGTAGGTGGAACAATATGTTATGGACTGAATGTAAATTTGGTGAAATCGTTTTTCCAAAACACCAAAGCCATAATTGTAAGTTCGTGTTCATTTTTCATTATCGGGCCTCCTGCCATGCTCTATCTATTATTGACATCCGATCTAAGTTCGTCAATTGAGCATCCCGATTTTTATTCTTCCTTGGCCGCTGTTACCACTTTGTCGGTATTTGGAACGGTCCTATCAACCGTCTTATTCTTTAAACTTATTCAAAAAACAAGTCCCGTCTTAAGTGCTTCTGTCAGTTACTTGATCCCGATTGTAGCGATTCTCTGGGGCATTTATGACGGCGAAATCATTAACCTATTTCATATTTTAGGAATGTTATTAATCGTTGGTGGCATTTACTTAATTAAAAACACGAAGACTCAATCTTAAAATTCTTTGTTATAGTATTTTGAATATTCTATATAACCCGCAGCCGTCATTTTTATATAAACATCTGATTTCCCCTCGTCGAGACGCTTGATTTTCTTAGCAGGAATACCTGCATAAATAAAACCAGATTCTAAAATTTGTCCTTGCGTAACGACGGCTCCGGCAGCAACGATCACATTTTCGTTTACAAGCACATCATCTAGAACAATAGCACCCATGCCAACCAAGACATTACTTTTTAACTCACAGCCATGAATGATGGCGCGATGACCTATCGATACATCGTTGCCGATGATGGTATCTCCTCTCCCTACACTTCCATGGACCATGGATCCATCTTGAATATTCACTCTCTCCCCAATTCGTATCTTGTTTACATCACCTCGAATAACTGTCTGAAACCAAACGCTACTGTCTTCACCAATTTCTACATCACCTGTTATGGTCGCATTTTGGGCAACAAAACAAGATTCGTGAATAGTGGGGAATATTCCCTTTACAGGAAGAATTAAACCTGCCATTAGGGATTGGGTTTAACAGAACTCAAAATATATCCTTCCTTCATGAGAAGTTTAATCACTCCATTTTCTCCACCGAGATGACCTGCTCCAACGGCAAAAAACGTTGTTTCCTTTTCCATCGATTCTTTCATAATAGGAATCCATGCCCTATTTCGCTTATTTAAAAGAATCTCCTCATAATTTCCCAATTGCTCATCACCAGAACCGCTCAAGTCTGCCATGGCCGTAATGTTCTGAGATTTATACATTTTGACCGTTCGATCAAAATCTACACCTCCTGTATCTCCATTTTTGATGGTTTCCATCAACATCTTAGCTTGTTCTGGATAAGGAATAGAATCAAAAAGACCAATCTGAAAATCGATTGTTTCTAAACCACCGACATCTTTACTGCTTCGATTGGCAATTTCAAAAATTTCCATTTCATAAGACTTTAAAGCACCAGTTTGCATTCCATTAGGATCAAAGTCACTAGAAGCAAAAACCGTAAGAAACATAGGTTTCATTTTTTCAAACAAAAACAAGGGTAAGCCCATTTTCTTGAAGTGAGCCTCGATCAATCCATAATCTTCTTCAGAAACTAAATCTTTTAATGTTTGCCCATCACTCATAAAGGCCTTTTTAAGTAAACCCATTTGGCTACTAATGTCGGTCATTTCGTTCATGTCAATTTCAAAGAAAACTTTTTGAGATTGATCAATCGCACTTAAGGTACCGTCAGGCAAAAAATAATCCTCATCCGGGATAATATGAATTGTCCCAAAAACATATGAAGGTTGTTTTAAATTCTTTCCTTCAACTTTCCACAACAGCGCATCATCCAATCTTTTGTTCATGATATCCTCCGTAGACAACTTTGTTGTTTTACACGAAAAGGCCAAAAAACTCAGGACTATCAACAATACAAAATGCTTCAATTTCATAATTATAGATTTAAATAAAGTTTGACATGTTTAGTCAGTATGATTAACATAACAGTGGTAAAGAATAATTCCCGTTGCAACAGATACATTTAAGGAATCCATCTTTTCAGATTGAGGAATCTTAAATTGATGATCAGCCAGTTCCAATACTTCTCTTGATACGCCTCTATCTTCAGCTCCAATCACTACTGCCTTTGGGACATTAAAATCTTGTTTTTCTAGGGACTCATTCGCTTTAAGCGAAGAAGCAAAAACATTTAGCCCCTGATTTTGAATATACTTAACCCCATCTATGACAGTTGGGCATCGGCAGATTGGTAATTTCAATAAGGCACCTGAGGAAGCTTTGATGGCATCCGCACTCAAAGAAACGGATCGCTTTGTTGATAAAACCATCGCATCAACACCAAAAGCCAAAGCTGATCGAGCAATGGCTCCAAAATTACCGACATCTGTAACGCCATCTAAAATGAGAATGAAGGGATTTCTTCCTTGCTCATAGACCCAAGGGATAATCTCACTTAGCTGATAGATTTTAACGGGAGTAATGAAAGCTACAACGCCCTGATGATTTCCTGAATTCATTCGATTCAGTTTTTGTTCCGGGACCTTAATTAAAGGAATGGTATTTTTCTTACACAATTGCCTTACTTCAATTTCAAAAGGACCTCGGAGCGTTTGATGGATAAAAATTTTATCAATATTGGCATGACTCTTCAGCGCTTCAAGAATTGGGTTTCTCCCAATAAGCATTCTATTTTTATTCATTTCGAATTCCATCGACTGCGAAAATAGAACATTTTGAAGTGCAAATTGAAAAAATGTCTTCTAGACAGCTTAATCAAGACAAGCACTTTAAAATTCTATTCATTATTGTATATTTAATTCTCGATCTTTTTGGAGGATCTAAACCTTTACAAAACCAATGTGTTAAGCATTTTAACGTGATCGATTTTTTTGGATAATCAAACTATTAAACTTATAAACATTATGAAAAAATATTTACTCTTGTCACTGCTGTTTGGCTTGACAACCGCTGCATTCGGACAAATGCAAACTCAAAAAGATATTGC
>JAHDCZ010000076.1 GCA_020629615.1 Saprospiraceae bacterium | reverse complement strand
ATATTGGCCGATCGGAAATATTAGGTTCACCTTATTCAGCTGTTTCTAACAAAGCTAATGAGGCGACGTCTGGTCTCCAAGGTCCAAAGGGTGATCCTGGTGAAAAAGGTGACAAAGGAGAGCAGGGCGAACAAGGAGCTATGGGACTAGCACCCAATCACCAATGGTCAGGAACTGAATTACGCTTTGAAAATCCAGACGGATCTTTTGGAAGTTACGTTAATTTGGTAGGGCCAAAGGGAGAGGATGGTCAAGATGGTAGTGGAGTGACGATCGTTGGATCCGTTGCTAATGAAAATAGTTTACCCAACCCTTACAATGGGGGTCAAGGTGACATGTTTATTACTGAAGATACTGGTCAAGGTTACGTTTGGGATGGTTCCAATTGGATTGCCATTGGACAAATTCAAGGACCTGCTGGTCCTATTGGACCCAAAGGAGATACCGGAGATCAAGGGATACAAGGAATTCAAGGACTCAAAGGAGATAAGGGTGACAAAGGGGATAAAGGGGATATGGGAAATCAAGGAATTCAGGGGCCGAAAGGAGATAAAGGTGATCAGGGAAATCCAGGTCCAGCGGGAACAGATGGTGTAGACGGCATGGATGGAGCTCAAGGTCCTCCGGGAATTGACGGAGTAGATGGTCTTGATGGTGGACCGGGTCCTCAAGGTATTCAAGGTCCTCCCGGTCCAGCCGGAATAGATGGAGTTGATGGAATGGATGGAGCTCAAGGCCCTCCAGGGATTGATGGAGTCGATGGAATGGACGGGGCACAAGGCCCTCCTGGCCCACCAGGAACCTATACGGCCGGTACTGGAATTAGTTTGAGTGGCGGAACAATAACAAATACTGGTGATACCGATCAGTTCAATGACATTACAAATACCACTCCAGCAGTAGGTGATTTAAGTGGTACATATCCAGGGCCAACGGTTGTGAAAATTCAAGGAATTCCAGTAGCAAATCCCCCAACATCTCCGAATGATGAGATTTTAAAATACAACAGTAATACCGGCCAAATTGAATGGTTGCCTGATAATAACGATCCTTCCGTATGGACTTTCAACTCATCTGGTATTTATTATACTGGGGTTGTCGTTGAAAACAATAGTAATGGTGGTGTTGTGTTGGAAGGAAGTAGTAGAGACCATAGATTAAGGAATACTAGTTCAGCTCTATTATTTGAAAGTCGTGCTGGAACTGCTGCCTATGTTGCTCATATGGGAATTTACGGATCGGGCACAGAATTGGGTCCAACAAATAATAGCGGGATGCAATTGGGTTCGTCAGGGTTTCGATGGTCCGAGATTTGGAGCACCAATCCATTGAATATGGCTTCGGATCGCAGACTCAAAAAGAATATTACTGACTTGAACTACGGACTGGATGAGATTAAATCAATTCGTCCAGTAACATACGAGTGGAAAAACGGGGTAAGAGGAGAACAAATCGGATTTATTGCTCAAGAACTTCAGGAAGTGGTGCCTGAGATTGTTAAGCACTCTGTCTTTACTGAGGAAGAAAAAAGTCGCGCACAAACCGAAGGAAGGACCTTAGAAGGCGATGATGTTTATACGGTTCAATATTCCGCATTAATACCAGTATTGGTGAAATCGATCCAAGAACTTTCAGAACAAAATGAATTATTAAAGGCGAGAATAGAAGCTTTGGAAAATAAGTAGTAGGAAGTTTTTTTTATAGTTAGTGCAGCATAGGATTCTGATGAATTCTGTGCTGCATTTTTTAATTAAAAAAGTTCAATTTACAGTTTACCACTTTGTTTTGAAAAGCACATAAGAGTAACTAAAAAAAACACTAATGAAATACTCTTTATTTTACCTGTTTCTATTTCTTTTGTTTACATCTTGTGACGCTTTGGAAGATGAATTGAGTTCAGATTCAAAGTTAGTTCATCACGAATTTGCAGATCCTGCTTTAGGTCTTGATCTTGTTGAAACTGAGAATGGTATGATTGTACTAGGTTTGACAGATCCTGAATCAGCCATCGTACCTTTTAATCCTTCATACTTTTTATCGAGTTATGACAATGATGGCGATTTAATATCTACCAATGAAGCTTTTTCAAATTACGAGTTGAACGATATTTATATATCAGACAATAAAAGAATTTTATTGGCAGGATCCAAGAATAATGTGGCTACAATCGTCGAAGTGGATAATGACCTTAATATTATCAATTCTGTTACAATAGATAAGCCTGGAGCATCTGTTTTTTTCCAAGTAATTATGAATTCAGGTGGCGAATTATTTGCTGTGGGGAGATATAAAGATCCGAGTCCAGATGAAGGACTCTTGGTTAAATTTGAATCAGATTTAACAGAATCGACCAATGTTACTATCCCTGTTGAGGAAACCAATTACACATGCCGAGATTTGACGATTTTAAATAATTCACTGTATACAATATGCGGACCATTGAGTTCGGAAGGGAAGAAGGCCTTTGTTTTTGAATACAATTTTAATGTCTTTCCCATCAATGGGAAGGCCCTAGGAGTCTCAAATCCTCGCGGACTTGAAGCGGTGGGAAGTAATTTGGTTGCCTTGGCAGAAAACTCATCCAGTAATGTAGCCGAACTCTATAAATTAAATAGTGAACTAGATATTCTATCAAGCACAGAAATTATTACTTCTGATGTTTCAGGTAATATTGCCTTAGGTGCTATGAATGCTAATAACTCTGAAGTTGTTTTTTCTGCAAATTATTTTGATTTCAATAATGAAGCTTGCCTTGTTAGTTCAGTAATCAAAAAATATGAGGTGTCAAGTTTTTCTAAAACGGGTGAACAAATTGTTTCTTGTGATGATCATGATGCATTGGGTACCTATTTTTTGAGTGCCATACCGTATAGCAATTCTTCTTTTGTGGCAACGGGCTTGACAAGAAACTTACTTTTAAAAGAGCCCTTGTCTCTTATGTTCATGAATAACGATCTAAGCATTCGCTAGTTTTTCGCTTTCGCGAATGTCTATTAGGTTTTTGTTAGTCCATCATTTTATTTCATTTTTCATTTACCTCTTGTCTTTTAAAAGCACAAGAGGTAAATGAACCAACTTCTAGTAATGAAGAAATATCTTATTATTTCGATTCTTTCCTTCTGCTGTATCACCAATCTTAATGCTCAAGACGTGGTTGAAATGTATAAGGCGAAGTTGTTTTCTATGTCGGGATATTTATCTCTTAGCGGGAATACTTTTTTGACTACCAAAGAAAACAAGGTTCGTTCTCCTTTCGGATATAATATAGCAGGAGGCATAAATATTAATCTAAAAGGATTTAATATCCCATTCAATTTTATTTACTCAGACCAACAAAAAAATTATTCTACACGAACATTTTCCCGATTAGGACTAAGCCCCCAGTATAAATGGATAAAGCTACATATCGGAAGACGTTCAATGAATTTCTCCCCATACATTTATAGCGGTACGACGTTTAATGGTGTTGGGATCGAATTGACACCGGGTAAATTTAATTTATCTGTTTTCCGAGGAAATCTTGATCAATCTTTTTTTGCTTCTACCATTTTAGAAGATGCAGAGAATGCGGAGTTAAATAACTTTAAAAGAAGTGCATTTGGTGCGCGTTTGGGTTTTGGATCTGCAAGTTCACGTTTGGATTTATATGCTTTTAAGGCAACTGATGATCCTCTCTCTGCAAATATTGATTCTTTGAGCCTAGAAGGGATTACCCCTGGAGAAAATGTAGCAGTTGGACTAAGTTATAAGCAAAACTTCTTTAACAAAATGACATTGGATCTAAATATCGGTACCAGTGCCCTTACGAGCAGTTTGAATGCCCGTCCAGTATCGATCGATTCAACAGATTTGGAAATTGTCAATCGTTTTTCATCAATTTTACAAGTGAACAGCTCTTCGAGATACGCTGTAGCCTATGATGCTCGAATTGGATTTAATCTGTCTCCAATTAATATTGGTTTTACCTATCAACATATCGACCCATTTTATAGCACGTTTGGTATTAATTTTATCAATAGTGATTTGGATAATTATTTAGTTGATTTAAGGATGAATCTATTCAGAGGACGGTTTGCCTTAAATTCGAGTTTTGGTAGACAGTTCAACAATACCAAGGATTATTTGGTATTCAAGGATTCGAGAAATATTGGATCCCTCAATTTAAATTGGAAGGTTTCTGATAAGTTTTCTATTGCAGGCAACTATAATAATTTTTCTCAATCGTCTGCAAGAGTTCAAGAAGTTCAAATATTGGATTCGATTCAAATCGCATCTGTTAATCACAGCCTTGGTTCTAATTTATCTTATCGCTTGGGCTCAAAGGAAAATAGACATACTTTAAGTATGAGTATCATGTATAGTGTTTTCGATACTCGAGATCGTGAAGTTCTCATTGCACAAACCAATACCAAATCATATAATTTAAATTGGAAACAAACTAGAAAACAGTCAAAATTAACTTATGGTCTGGGTCTCTCTAGGACCAATTTTACAAGTCAATCCAAACAGGTAGTACAACGATTGGGTGCCAATGCGAGATTATCAAAGAGATTTGGAAATAGTTTCCGATTTGGAATTACTGGAAATTATAAAGTCAACAGCACAGATAATCAATCGGATGGTAATGTATTTGGCTTTGGATTCAATACAGGATTCAAGATGCCAGCCAATACAAGCTTTAGTTTGACTACCAGATACATGAGAAGAAATACGAGTATAATCACCCCATTTTCTGATTTGTCAGGTCGCGCTCAAATCCGAAAGCAGTTTTAATTCAATGGTCAAATAAACAATCATGAAAAGAACATTTTCTACAATAGCAATTATAAGTATCATCACTTTGTTGTTCAACCACAATTTATTCTCTCAGGATATAGAAGTGTCATTGGATTTTCCTAACCCTTTGTCGGGAACAATAGAAACGATGGAAAATAGAACCTCATTGACTTTTGTGAACAATACACCTCAGACTGTACCTGCTTATTTAAGAATAGAAATTTCAGGGATCTCCGGTGAAGCAAGTGGGATTAGCGCAAGTAATGAATTGTCTACACTGAGTACTCGAATAGATATCTCCACGGGTACCACAATTAGAACTTATTCTGATTTAGCCATGTCTCAAGATGGTTATAATTTTGAGGATTTTGATTATGATTTTGCAAATGATACTCAAGAGAAAACGGTACTCGAACAAAGACGATTACCACAAGGACAATATAGAGTATGTATAGAAGTGCGAGATTCAGATTTTGATAATTTGTTATCGGTCCCTTTAGAAAATAATTGTTACACTCTAAATATTGTTTGGTTAAATCCTCCTCGAATTTCTGTTCCGAATAACGCAACTGGTCTAGCTTGGGTGGCAGAGAATCCTGAAAACAGCGTAGATTTTCAGTGGAGTGTTCAGAATGCGATGGGTTTTCCCACCTACGAGTTGGTAGTTAAAAAATTCGCCAATGTGAATCAACTCAGTGATTTTCTCGCACAAGGAAGACCTCAGGACATGTTCAATGGTTTAGAGCTGGTCGATGAGGTATCTACTACCAATTTGATATATAATTCCATTGAAGATAATTTACTCTTTGAAACCGAACAATATTACGCTTGTCAAGTGACCGCTATTTCTGATGAAGATAATTTTCTTAACGAAGGTCGTAGCCAAATCAATGTTTTTACATACGGTCTAGCAGATCATCTCGTGTGTGATAATCCTAGTTATAACGCCAATATAGTCTTTCCTATGAGTGGTGACACATTGCCTTATAGACATATTCCCATTATTACCAAAATCGATCCTTTATGTGATAACATCATGAATACTGAAACGGGGTTACGAATTCAGAAAATGGGCCAAGAAAGTGATCAAAGACCAACAACCTATGTCGATTGGGTAGGTGGTCCTGGTCCTTATAATGAAATCTATCAACAGTGTTATTTTAATGATCCAGATCGCATTGATTATTGGATTCCTGATCCGGATGTGACTTCCTATTTTTCTTTGGATAACTACTCAGAAGATATATATAAATATGATCGTGGAAATGCTTATCGTGCCTCGGCATACATTAAGCTAGAAACCAAAAAACTAGCAGGAGTATCCAATTCGGTGACACAATCGATTCAATTAAATGATTTAAGATTTGATGAATTTCATTCAGGGATGCCCACGCCCAAATTGTTGAGCCCTGTACCAGATGCAAGAATATATCCAGGGACCGTTGCTCTAAAATTTAATGGTGGGGATGCACCTACGCATGTTGTACCTCCTTTAAAAATGTATGTTTTTGATGGCAATAGGGCAGTGATGCCAGTTTTGCAGGTCTATGAAAAAAGTGTATTACAAGTAAGTCGAAATTCAGATTTTGACGAGGAAGGGGTCATGTTTACCGAAGTTTTAAAACTTCAAGTGAACTGTCATGACGTCAATCAATCTTTTGATCCAATGGATATGAATAAAGAAGAATTTACTGAAACGAATGACTTCTTCCCCGATCGTTTATATGATCAAATTGCCATTCAAGAAAAGATTTATGATGAAGAAAGATCCATCAATTTTACTTCAGAGGAGTTAGGTGATTTTTATTGGAGAGTAGTGTGGTTAAAAGATCCTGATGCAATGAATTTAAACGATCCACATGGTCAAGGGGTACACATAACGGAGGATATGTTCTACCGTAAAAGTGCTACAAGAAAATTCACACTAACGCTGGATGCAGATCATTATGTGGATGAAGAAATCACAGAAAGCAATAATACACCAACGGATTGTTCGTCGCCTTGTCAAGTACCGAGTTTTGATCAAGCCAAAGTCTCAAGTATCGGCGAAATCGAGAGTTTTAAGGCAGGATATTTTAGTGTCGAAAGCCTTCAGATAGAATCTAAAACTGATGGTAAGTTAACTGGAAAGGGTGTCGTTAAAATTGATTTCTTGGAAAATGTCTCCGTTGCCGTAGAGTTTGAGGATTTAAGATTAAACTCATTTAATGAAATGGTGACTGGAAAGGTAACTGCTATTTCTGATGGTGAATTTGATTTGAAAACCATAAATGAAACGCTTGAAGCGCAAGGAGCCAATGCCGAAGGAATAGGGGATGTTATTCGACCTTATTTAGAAGCATATGATGAAACCAAAATCGTAGGTAACCTACTTTTTGCTCAAACACTACAAGTACCATTCGGTACTCATTTTACAGTTGATGGAAGTGACTTGTTACTAGGTATAAGTGGAATTGAATTTAATCCTGATGGCGCGAAAGTGAATGTTGTATATGAACAGCATTTTGACAAAATGGGTGCGGATAATTGGATCTCATTAGGAGGAAAATTTTGTCTTAAACCTTCGGGATTTGGAGATAATATTTTAGTACATTTTAACAATGATTTTGTTATTAGAGATTATGATACGGATGAAGAATCTAAGGATTTTCAGTTAAAGATTAAAGGAGAAAGTAGTTCGAGTACACCGGATCAAATTAAATCAAAGGCAACACATTTAGAATTGCATTGCGGTTGCGTTAAAAGTTTCGGTTTACAATTGGAAGCTGAGTTTGACAAGGAGGTATTAATGGCAGAAAATGCCGAAGGAGAGCTCACAGGGAAAGGAGCCGTAGCGAAAATTGGTATTCTTTTAAATCGATCTACGGAATGTGATCCTACTGAATTAGAGGATGTTTCCCCGACGGTTAGAGGAAAAGTCGATGAAAATAATTTCATGGTCAATTTTTCGATGGATCCATTTCAAATAAAAGGTCTTGAAGGTTGGGGATTTAGTTTGGATAAAGGAGTCGTTGATTTTTCATCATTAGAAAATCCAGAAGAAATCAGTTTTCCATCGGATTATGAGCATGAAGCATTGGAGACATATGATGGTGCTTCCGCAGCGACGGAAGAAGCTTTAAAAAATACTTGGTCGGGCTTTTACTTAAAAGAGTTGTCGGTAAGAGCACCAAAAGAATGGTATAAAGAAGGATCTGATCGAAGGTTCAGTGCTGGGATTAAGGATGTTATCATAGATGAGACGGGTATTAGTGGATCAATTTTCGCCTCGGATATCGTAGAGGTGGAAGAAACTGAATATGATTTTTGTTCGTTTTCAATTGATACCTTAAAAGTTAAAATAATACAGAACGCATTTCGATCGGGATCTTTCAAAGGGGAATTTGATACTCCGATCAGTAAAGAAAATTTTGACTACAATGCTGTTTTGTCCTTTGCCAATTTGGATGAAGAGGAATTGGATGATGATACGGATCAATGGGGATTTATTATGAGTATTAATCCAGCAGAAGATATGACCATTCCTATGTTGATTGCAAAAGTACATCTCGAAGATAATTCTTATATCCATATGCAAACGGGTTATGTGGATGAGTCCGAAGTGGAAGATGCCGATACAGATCGAGATGGAGTCAGCATTTTTCTCGATGGGAAAATTGATTTCGGTGGGGAAGAGGCAGAAAATTCTGAGGCTGAAAAGAAAAAGAAAGGTTTGTATTTCGCTGGGATTGAGTTTGATTTAAAATACAATAGTGTGGATGGATTCGAATTCAATCATAAATTTGACGCAGCCAATCCTTTTGATTCGGACGATGATGACGATGATGATGAGTCATCCTCTAGTTCGAGTTCAAGTTCAAGTGATGAAGATAAGAATGGAAAATTAGCAGGTTTTGATTTTGGACTTTCAGATATTTCTGTAGAAAATGTTCCATCAGAGGATGGATTTATTAAAGCTGCAAAGTTCAATTTCTCGGCACATATGGGGTTTGTAGCCGAGGATGATGGAGGACTTCAAGCCAACGGCAAATTTGCGATCTATGCTTCCCTCAATGAGCAAGATGAATTTGAATGTGATTCGATTCAGATTAAATGTATTGGCATCGGTATTTCAACTGCTGGATCATCTGGCGATGGTGAAGGTTCAGAAATATCGGGAGTTAAGATAAAAGGTGAAGTTTGTTTTTATGAAGATGAAATGCGCTGTGAACAACTAAGCACAGGTTTTACTGGAAAGTTGGAAGTGGGATTACCTTTTGCTAAAATTGACTTAAAAGGTGACTTTGGAAGTACACCGGATTATTCCTATTTCGGAATTGAAGGTATGGGACGCCTTACTGAAGGGGCTCCTATGGGTGCATTACAGCTCTTGGGTATAGGAGGCGGTTTTTATTATAATATGAAAATAGATCGTGGCAATATGAATCCAGAACAGAGAGATGGAGATTTGGTTGCCATGGCTTCAGATTCACAAGAGGAATCTCCTGGAGATGTAACCGAAAAGAGACCTACATTTAAAGTATGTCCCGACGAAGGAACATTCATCATAAAATTAGGATGTGCCCTTGCCACTACCGGTGATAAATCTATATTCAATATGGATGTAGGCATTACAGCCCAGGTTGAAACTGCATCTGGATTGGGTTTAACCCACCTTAGTATTATGGGAGACGGATATGTCATGACGGAAATTGAAAAGCGTAAAAAAGCGCCAATAAAAACCGACATAAAAATATCTTTTGATCGCTATGAGGAAAGCAATGTATATCGTGGTGACTTTGATATTTATGTAGACTATAAAAACGAAAGTGAAACCTTGAAAATTAAAGGGGGCGGTGGAGAAAAAGTCGCCTTAGATGAACAAACCAGACCCTTGTTTATAGGCTCTACTTTTTTACTAAAACATTACTTTGATGAGTCAGTATCAGATACTTGGTATTTTAAATTGGGTAGTCCAACACAACCTGGACGATTGGATATAGACTTGGCAGGTATAGTTAAAGCGAATAGTCAGATTTATTTACAAATTGGAAATAGTGAAATTGATCAAGGATTTTTACCATTACCCACTTTAATCACAAACATGTTGACGGATCCTAAAACTTCGGACGACGGTGGAGAAGTTACCGGTCTCGCAAGCGCCGATGGCCCTCGTCAGCCTTTACCCGAAAGTAGAGGAGCAGGATTTACGACAGGATTAAGTTTGGAAACTAAAGTTGAATTGGATTTGGCCATCATCTATGCACGATTGGCCTTGGCAGTTGGATTTGATATGAGTCTTATGAAGACAAGCGAAGGGGCAGGATGTTTTGCCAATGGCGAATTGATAAGTCCAATTGGTTTTGACGGCTGGTACACAACAGGAAGAGTGTATGCTGGGGTGAAAGGAGAAGTTGGTTTAGATCTTTGGTTGGGCGAAGTACCTATTTTGGAACTAGGAGCGGCCTTTATGATTCAAGGTGGATTTCCATCTCCTGCATGGTTTGAAGGTAGAGCGACGGTCTATTTTAATATCGTAGGTGTGAAAGGATCCGAAACATTAGTCGTTTCTGCTGGAGAGAAATGTGTCCCTCCTGTAACTGATCCTTTCGGTTTTGCGATCATAGACCAAGTGATGCCAGGCGATGGAAAAGAGAACGTTTCTGCCAATGTTTTCCCAAAAGTAAGTTTCAATCTTCCGGTAGATGAAATTCTAGAAGTTCCTCGAATGGAGGAAACAAGTGACGGAGAATTAAGGATGGTTACGGACGAATTAAGACCTTACATCGCTCAAGTAAAATTGAAAGACAAGACTTCGGGAAGAACGATTTTGAACATGCAAAATTTTGAAGGAAATAATTCGACAACAGATGTGTACGAATGGAATGATGAAAATAATATCATGACCATTATGCCCGAGGAATCCTTACCATCAATGGATTTAGAGCTCACCGTAATTGTAAGAGGTAAGATTCGTAGGAATGGAATATGGCAGAACTTAGAAATTGATAATATTCACGGAAGTGGAAAAATTGTTTGGATTGAAGAAAGAGTTACGAATTTCAAAACAGGTCCATTGCCAAAAATTATCGACGATGGTGAAATTATCCGTAACATTCCTTATGATGGTCAACGACATGTACATAAAGATGATTATCGCTATCGGGATGGTGCTGTCTATTTTATACGTAATAAAAAGAACGACTATTTCTATACTCAGAATTCAAACGGAAAATACAAGTACGAAGCTCACTTATACCCAATGGATGGTTCACCAGTGATTAAAAAGGATGTATCCATAAGTAGTAGTGGGAAGAGTATCACTTACGATATGCCAAGTTTAAAAAATGACATGATGTACAAAGTAAATATTGTACGTCGTCAAACCCATAATTCTGCGGGAATATCAACGGTGCAGTTAGAGCAAATTTTAGCCTCAGGACTAAATGGTGGTTCGGGATCTGTCGCTGAGGATTTGTTGGCAGATTTTAAACTAAAATACAATGATCCTAGATTTTCAGAATTAGGAGGAGATGTATTTTTTACGTCGAAAGCAAGAAAATTAGTACCCGGAGAAAGCAACAGTAGTCCTTTTGAAACTATCGTTCATAAGAATGTATTTAAAACGAGTAAATATTCTGAATTTAAAACTAAAATGCAGAATGCAAACTTAGAAAATGAACCTGATCATTTATCAGATGATGAATTAACAGCTCTTGTATTTTTAGGAATATTTGGTTTGGAAGATAATATCCTTGAGAATAAATTAGAAACATGGATGAAATTAACATCGTCCGAGGGCTTTGATCAATTTGATTTAAAAGAATATCGAAAAATCACAAATAACGCACGACTACATGTGAGAAAATCTATTGTTGGTGCTTTTGAAAGTTTTGAGTCCAATAAATGGACACAGGATTTAAGATCAGAATATACGAGACAACTGGCTTCTATAGAAAAGTACTCAAGAAATTACGGAAAATATGATCATCCTACCAATCGTTTTAGAGACATAAGTACTCGAATTACTACGGGTAGATTACTATACAAAGCCTATGATGATGACGGAAACCGATGGGCAAGAAAAGAAATTTTGGTAGACCCATTAATTCAAGCGGATGATTTTAATTTGCAATTTTATAGCGACCAAACAGATACTCCTAAGGCATATCAATTTACGAATATTGATCCCAACGGTCTTTTAGGTCCGATATCAAACGAAGATGTACAATTGTTTTGGGATCAAACAGTCGTAGATGCAGGTTCGAGTATTTTTGACAATTTCGGAATGGATGAAAATCCGAAGAATGGAACTTCCCAATCAGGCAAAGGAAAGGGATCAACAAATCCTTTCAATACCATGCTCATTGATATTCCTCCAAGTACAACCGATAATGCGAGCCCAGTCTTCATCAAATACGATCTCGCGGCAAGGGCCTATGACGATATGAAAGATTATTGGGACGGATATTTAAGGCTCTATAACAAGTATGTTGTGGTACATCGGTATCTCTCAAATTCATACCCTTCAACTCTTGTTCGGGTTGAAGGATATTATTTCAGAGATCATTTATTGGCAAAAAAGCTATACAACAATGATCTGTTTAATGCGACTCGATTCAGTAAATACCCTTACCACTTGCGTTCAGGAACTCAGAAAATTAATTTCAATTATGGAGTTTATGAAAGAAGATCAAATCCTAATCTAGCGACTCGAACGACGCTTAATTTGTCTACACAATAAATTTAAAAGCCCAAGATTAGAACTTGGGCTTTTTTTAATCGGTTCGTTTACCTTTTTATTTCTAAAGGAACAAATGGATATAAACTATAAAAGAACAACTATGAGAATTCATTTTTCTTATCTCGTATCCTTCCTCTGCATTTTGACATTCGGCGTAAGCCCAATCTATGCACAAGAGGATAGCGAAAAAGCTGATTTGGATCAATTGCCCTATGTTAGTGTTAAAGCTCAAAAAACGAATGAAGGAAATGTATTAAGATGGGGCCCTTCGACGCCTGAATTATGGTTAGAAACCAATCGAATGGGTTATACCATTTTTAGAGCCGAAATTGCAGAGAATGAAAATATATCTGAACCTGAATTTATTGAGTTGGCCACAGTAAAGCCATTAGATAATCAGGTATGGTTTTCTAGCCTTTCGGCGAATAATGAAAACAAATATCCCCACATCGCTTGGGAATGTATTTATGGAAAGTACGAAACATTAGAACTAGGAGAGAGTGTCGGTGCTAGTGTCCGTAAAGCAGATGAATTATCAAATCGCTATACTTTTGCTTTATTCGCAGCAGAATTTGATGCCAATGCTGCGGAGCTTAGTGGTTTGAGATATTTAGATAGGTCGGCAAAATCCGATGGAGTTTATATTTATAGAGTCATGCCCAATATTTCTGAGGATTCAGATTTGGCTTTTTCAGACGGAAGTGTTCTAGTAAACGATAATATGGATAATAATCCTGCGATTCGCTTGTCAATAATTACTGGAGATCAAACCCTTACCTTAAAGTGGGATAAGAAATCAGCTGAAAAAGCCTATGCTGCATATTTTATCGAGCGGTCAACGGATGGTAAGAATTTCCAAAGATTAAATAAATTACCTTATGCTTTTGGTACTTCAAAAGATCGAGAGGTGCAGGTTGATTATATTAGTTACACAGATTCGATCAAGAACTATACGCCTTATGTTTATCGAGTAGCGGGAATCAACTCTTTTGCAGAATATGACAATTACTCAAATTTAGTAGCAGGGATGGCTAGGGATTTAACTCCTCCAGAACCACCCAATGATTTCAAAGCCGAACATGTTGAGGGATCAACGATTAAAATGACTTGGTTGAAATCTATGAGTGATGACCTTGAAGGATATAACATTTATCGAGGACAATCCGATAGCGATCGCTTCATTAAACTAAACCAAACTGTCATTAGCCGAAATTCGACCAGCTATGTTGATGAATATGCGATTGAGTACGACCGTAATTTTTACTACATCACGGCCATTGACACTGCAGGGAATGAAGCCAAAAGTAATATTGTTTACGGACAGATCATTGACAAGACCCCTCCATCAATCCCTTTGGGTTTAACTGGAACAGTTGACTCAAGTGGTAATGTGTTTTTGAAATGGAATCGAAACCCAGAATTTGATATCATGGGTTATAAAGTGTTTTTCGCTAATTCTGGTAGCCACGATTTTAATTTGCTCACAGGAAATGCGATAAGAGATACTTTTTACCAGCATAAGGTAACCTTAAAAACATTGTCCAGAAATATTTATTACAAAGTGATGGCTGTCGAT